>JANNPM010000021.1:0-14885 GCA_031400145.1 Chryseolinea sp.
CTTTCAAAGTTGCTTTCTCGATTTCCTGGTTGTCATTGTTGATGGGGTTTCTGATCGGTGCTATTGTCTCTGTCTTGTTCTCGATACTTCCCCTGGTTTCGGTCAGATTTGTGCCGCCTTTGAGTGTTTTGCGCGCTGAGAGTGAAACAAAGCCCCGCCGGTCGATAACGAGAATCGTGGCAATCATTTTGATCGCTTTGTTCCCGCTTGTCTTTGCTGCCATCCAAACGAAGAGCCTGTTGACGGGGACTTTCTTCTTCCTTGGACTGGCCGCCGCATTGGGTTGTCTCACACTTGTCGCTATGCTATTGTTATTCCTCGTGCGAAGATTTTTCCCTGACAGTGCCGGATTTATTATGCGCCATTCGCTTTCCAGCCTGTTTCGTCCAAACAACCAAACTCGTGTCCTGCTGGTCACGATAGGGCTAGGCGCATTTATCATCTCAACCTTGAACATCATTGAAGAAAGTATGTTAGGACAGGTGGAATTCACAGGACAGGAAAATAAAAGCAATACCATTCTATTTGATATTCAACCGGCGCAGAAAGAAGGTGTCATCAAGCTTATGGAGTCTAATCGCCTTAAGGTTGACCAGGTTGTGCCTATAATCACCTGCAGGTTGCGGGAAGTAAAAGGAAAGACCGTGGAGTCGATGCAGGCGGACACAACCGACAAAATTCCCAATTGGGCGTTGAGGCGCGAGTATCGGGTGACTTATCGTGACAGTCTTGCGAACTCTGAGGAATTGACTAAAGGAAAAATCCACAGCAAGCAGCCAGGACCAGATTCGGTGTGGGTTACAATATCTGAAGGCATGGAAGAATCACTGGATGTAACCATTGGTGACTCTCTTGTGTTCGACATTCAGGGAGTGTCATTGCCGGCGAAGATATCGGGAATCAGGAAGGTGGATTGGCCAAAGGACCCGCCAAATTTTATCTTCGTCTTTCCGAAAGGTGTCTTGGAGAATGCGCCCCAAATTTTCGTAGCGTCAACGCGCATTGATGACCAGCAGCAGGCAAATGTTTTTCAACAGCAGCTGGTAACGCAGTTTCCGAATGTATCACTGATTGATATGAGATTGATCTTGAGCACCGTGAACGCGCTTTTCGACAAGCTCGGACTTGTGATCCGCTTCCTCGCCATGTTCAGCATTATTACCGGCCTCATTGTCCTTGCAGGGGCCGTCATCAATAGCAAATTTGTACGAATAAAGGAGAACGTTTTATTGCGGACCATAGGTGCCCGTACGCGTCAGATCACGAAGATCACACTGGTAGAATATGCCTGGCTCGGTCTTTTCTCTGCCCTGACAGGAATGATCCTGGCGCTGGGTGGCGGGTGGCTGCTGACAAGATTTTTCTTTGAGATAACTTTTGCGTTCAGCTGGGTGGAACTGCTCATCATTGGTTTTGGTGTAGTATCGATGACGGTGCTGATTGGCTGGATTAATTCCCGCGAGGTTATTAATACACCGCCGTTGCAGATTTTACGCAGGGAAGGGTAAGAGGTTTCGCAGCCGCCCCAACCTCCGAGGGATAACAATACTTTCCGTGCCGGATTTCGGGAAAGATATAACGAACATTAATGCGCCGAAAATTTATGATCGAGGTTTCCACTACCTTTGCACTTAATTTGCAGCACTTTGAATTACTTGTCAGCAGAACTGGTCGCTAAGACCTACAATGATAAATGGCTCTTTAAGGACATCTCACTTGGCATATCGCAAGGAGAGAAGCTCGCGCTTGTCGGCAGCAACGGCGTGGGGAAATCGACATTGCTGAAAATACTGACGGGCGAGGTTCAGCCCGACATCGGTAAAGTAAGCATTCGGAATGGCATCAGACTCGGTTTTCTTACACAACAACCTACTGTTGATCCAAATCTGAGTGTTAAAGATGTGCTTTTCAGCGATAACAATGAAGTCGCCAAGGTTGTAAAAGACTATGAAGCATGTATTCATGACCCCCATACCGATCCAGATAAAATGCAGGCCATTCTTGAACGGATGGAGGAGTTGAAGGCTTGGGATTACGAGAACAAGGTTCATGAGATAATCGAAAAGCTCGATGTACCGGATATGACGAAGCAATTTTCTGAGCTCTCCGGTGGTCAGAAGAAACGGATCTTTCTGGCCCAGCTGCTTCTGCTTGAACCAGATTTGATTATCCTGGATGAGCCAACCAATCACCTTGACCTTCAGGCAATAGAATGGTTGGAGAACTATCTCGCCGGACAGAATATCACACTTATTATGGTCACCCACGACCGCTATTTCCTGGATAGTGTAGTAACAGAAATCATTGAGCTGGACCGGGGACAACTTTTTCGCTATAAAGGAAAGTACGCTTACTTTCTTGAAAAGAAGGCGGGTCGTGAAGAACTGCTCAAGATCGAAGTCTCGAAGGCACGAAATCTTCTAAAAAAAGAACTTGAATGGATGCGCAGGCAACCCAAAGCGCGCGGTACCAAAGCTAAATACAGGATAGAAGCATTTCATGAACTCGAGAAGAAAGCTTCTCAGGACTTGCGTAAGGACAGGCTGGAGCTGGATATCAAAGAAAGAAGGCAAGGAGGGAAGATCCTGGAGATTGAACATATCTCAAAAAGCTATGGCAAGCTGCCGGTGGTAACGTATTTTTCATACGTGTGCAAGAAAAACGATCGAATTGGAGTGATTGGCAAGAACGGCATTGGCAAGTCAACATTCCTGGATATGATCGTAGGAAAGTCGAAACCAGACAGTGGAGAAGTCAATCCCGGAATCACGACGAAGTTCGGATATTTCACGCAGGAGTCCATTGCCCTTAATCAGTCGAACAGGCTTATCGAAGAAGTAAAGGAGATCGCGGAATTTATTACGATGTCAGACGGATCTCAGGTATCGGCTTCAAAGTTTTTGGATATTTTCCTCTTTCCACCGGAGAAACAATACAACTTTATCGAGAAGTTGAGCGGAGGCGAAAAAAAACGGCTGCAATTACTAAAGCTACTGGTTACGAGCCCAAACTTCCTTATCCTCGATGAACCAACGAATGATTTTGACATAGATACGCTGAACGTGCTTGAGGATTTTCTTGATAAGTTCTCCGGCTGTCTTTTATTGGTTTCACATGACAGATATTTTATGGATCATCTTGTGAACCAGCTGTTTGTATTTGAAGGGGACGGCAAGATCAGACTGTTCAATGGGAACTACACGGATTACCGGGATTGGGTGAATGATCAACCGGAAGAGGAGATTGTTAATGTCGTTAAAGCCAAACCTGCGGTGGTTGCCGTTTCTGCTGAGCAAAAGAAGCTTTCCTATAAAGAAAAGCGGGAGTATGAAAAT
This sequence comes from Chryseolinea sp., assembly GCA_031400145.1. Taxonomy (GTDB): domain Bacteria; phylum Bacteroidota; class Bacteroidia; order Cytophagales; family Cyclobacteriaceae; genus Chryseolinea. The sequence continues at coordinate 3,336 of JANNPM010000021.1, forward strand.
CTTCAGCCGGAAATTGAAAAGCTTGAAGACAGGAAGGCTGCGCTTACGGCGTCGTTGAGCGGGAAAGTGGCCGATCACCGTCAGCTTCAGCAATGGGCTGAAGAAATAAAGCAATTGTCACTGCTTATAGAAGAAAAGACGGCCCGCTGGCTGGCGCTGTCTGAAATGGTGCATGAATAAAACTGCTGTGGACAAACACCTGCAGAGTTCTACGATTAGAGCGCGCTTTCTGTCGGGCAGCACCTGACATCTTCCCTAATAGCGAACAGCAAATTTATTCTCTGAACACGCTATTTTTCTTTATAAATCGTTTGAAAAGTATATTTTTAAACAAATTTATTACGGATCATGAATTTTAATATCGACGCCGAAAAGAAGAACACATTCGATGCCATTGTTGTTGGCACCGGAATAAGCGGGGGATGGGCAGCGAAGGAGCTTACCGAGAAAGGCCTGAAAACGCTGGTACTGGAAAGAGGGAGGATGGTTAAGCATCCGGACTATCCTACGGCCACAAAGGATCCATGGGATTTTCCAAATGCGGGAAGGCCAACGAAGGAGGATCTGAAACAGCAGGGCGTACAGGCACGCACAGGTTACACGGTTCAACAGGCAATCAAGCACTGGTTCGTAAACGATCTGGAGAACCCTTATACTGAAGTTAACCGATTTGACTGGATGCGCGGCTATCATGTTGGCGGACGATCGATAACGTGGGGACGTCAAAGCTACAGACTTGGCGACATGGATTTCGAAGCGAATGCGAAAGATGGCATTGCGGTGGACTGGCCATTACGTTACAAAGACATCAAACCATGGTACGACTACGTTGAAACTTTCATAGGCGTAAGCGGCCAGGTTGAAAACCTGCCGCAGCTTCCAGATGGAAAGTTTCTTCCTCCAATGGAGCTGAACTGTGTTGAACTTGATTTGAAGAAATCTGTCAAAGACAAATTCGACAGACTTATTACCATAGGACGGACAGCAAACGCAACAGCGCCACTACCTCAGAGCCCTCAGCGTGGCACTTGCCAATACAGAAATCTTTGCTCCCGCGGATGTCCGTACGGCGGATACTTCAGCAGCGTTTCGTCAACATTACCAGCTGCTGAAAAGACAGGAAACATGACACTCAGACCAAATTCGGTGGTTTATGAACTGCTATACGATGACAAAAAGGGAAAGGCAACCGGCGTAAAAGTGCTGGATGCTGAAAGCGGTGAGCAGATGGAATTTCACGCGAAAGTGATATTCCTGTGTGCCTCAACATTTGGCTCCACCTACATTATGATGAACTCAATATCCGGCCGGTTTCCAAACGGCCTGGGTAATGACAGCGGTGAGCTAGGTCATAATATCATGGATCACCATTTAAGTGTTGGCGCCGGCGGCGAAGTGGATGGTTTCGAGGACAAGTACTATAGCGGAAGGCGTGCCAATGGCCTGTATATCCCCCGTTACCGTAACGTTGGAAAAGACAAACGCGACTACTTGCGCGGATTCGGCTATCAGGGCGGCGCAAGCAGGCAGGGTTGGAGCAGCCTGGTCAGCGAGCTCAGCCTGGGCACCGATCTGAAAAATGCAGTAAGCAAACCTGGTAAATGGTCCATTGGACTCGGAGGCTTTGGAGAGATACTTCCATACCATGAGAACTTCGTTGTCATCAATAAAGATAAAAAGGATAAACACGGCCTTCCGACTTTGACATTCGACGCCATACTCCGTGACAATGAGTTAAAGATGCGAAAGGATATGGCCGCTGATGCTGCTGAGATGCTTGAAGCTGCCGGATACAAAAATATCAAAACGTTTGACCTGGAGATTGGCGTGGGCCTTGGCATTCATGAGATGGGAACGGCGAGGATGGGCAAGGATCCTAAAACTTCCGTGCTGAACAAATGGAACCAGGTGCATGCCTGCAAGAATGTTTTCGTAACTGATGGATCGTTTATGACGTCCGCGGCGTGCCACAATCCCTCTTTAGGTTATATGGCATTCACAGCACGGGCTGTTGACTTTGCAGTAAAAGAAATGAAGAAAAACAGTCTATAAGAATTTATATTTATGGATAGGAGAGAAGCATTAAAACGGACCGCGTGGATCATGGGAGGGATTGTGTCTGCTCCCGCAGTCGCCGGCATATTAAAAGGATGTAAGGCTGAACCGGCAATTGACTGGAAACCTATCTTTTTGAGCCAAGAGCATGCCGTTCTGGTAGGCCAGGTAACCGAGATCATTATGCCTAAAACCGACACGCCCGGCGCGAAGGACGTAGGGGTACCGGGATTTATAGACCTCATGTTACAAGAAGTATATTCCAAAGACGACCAGGAGAGGTATGTCTCGGGTTTGAAATCCTTCGCAGACGCTGCCAATAAAGAGTATGGCGACCCTTTCATAGAGCTTAGTGCAGCACAGCAGGCAGCGTTTGTCAAGAATGTGCATGATGCCGCAGTAAAGGCTGAGAAGGAGACAAAGCCCGTACCAAAGCGGTCTTTCATCCTGACGACGAAAGAACTTACGCTTCTCGGATTTTTTACGTCTCAGCCTGGCGCAACCAAAATTCTTCAGTATGACCCGGTCCCAGGCGCTTACCATGGATGCCTTCCAATTTCGGAAGCGGGGAATGGAAAGACTTGGGCGACCTAGATCGGTGAATAGCTAGCGTATCCATCGTGGGCTTTTCCCGTAGCCGGTGCAGTTTTGTTCTGGATTTCACTGCGTTCCGGTTGGTCTAAAGCACGGGTAACTGATATGCCAATCATTGTGAATGTTCATAGTCTACGCAATCTGTTGCTCATGAATGGAAAGTTTACCAACCTATACCATAATCCTCTCCGTGATTACTTGATCCTCCCCAAAAACTGCCATGCTCCCAATCAAAATAGATTGCATTGATCGGGCCGGAAGTTCTTTCATCAAAGGATAGTTTATATCCCATGTTATACAACTCCTTCCTGATCCATTCAGATGTTCCTGAGTGAAGAAGCATTGCTCCAGGCTTGGGCTTCCGGTCCTCTCCGCCCAAAGACAAGTACATTTGATACGTGTTTATATTAGGTGCCTCGACTGCTTCCTGCACGTTCATACCAAATTCAACCATGTTCAGAAAGAATTGCAGTAGATTCTGGTCCTGTGAATCACCTCCCTGAACTGCGAAGGAAAGAAATGGTTTACCATCTTTCATCGCGAGTGTAGGGGTTAGCGTGACGCGCGGTTGCTTGCCCGGCGCAACCACATTAAATGGATTCATCCGCGCATCGGTCACGAAGCTTTGCATTCGCTGGCTCATTCCAACTCCTGTCTTGCCAGCAATGCATGCAGGCAGCCATCCGCCGCTCGGCGTTATCGAGACCACCCACCCTTCTTTGTCCGCCGCTTCGACGGAAGTGGTTCCCAGCCAAAAGTTTTCAAGATATTTTTGGTCATTAATGGCGTTGCCTGATTTTTTGACAGCGGCGGTTCCCCATTGCTTCAGGTAATCCGTATATGGGTTAACCTTTCCTTCAAATGGATATGGATCCCCTGGTCCCGCTTTCTCATCATTGCGATCCGATCGAATTGTTTTTGCGCGTTCTTTGGCGTATGCCTTGGAGAGTAGTCCTTTCATTGGTTCTTCAGGAGCAAAGGCCGGATCTCCGTAGTAAAAATCACGGTCGGCAAATGACAAGTTCATTGCCTGATATAAGAGGTGGATATAGCGTGCGCTGTTATATCCCATTGACTTCAAGTCATAATTTTCAAGAATGTTAAGGGCCTGTAGCAGCGCAGGGCCTTGCGTCCATTGTGACAACTTATAGACGTCTATTCCTTTGAAATTAACCTTCAACGGTTCTTCGATCTTTACTTTCCAGGTAGCCAGGTCGTTGGCGGTGATCAGGCCGCCCTGTTCCTGCGCGCCACGAACAAACTCTTTGGCAATGTCGCCTCTATAAAACCGGTCCATCGCGGCATAGATCGCTTCCCTTCTGGATTTGCCTTTCTTCAACATCTGTTGTTCGGCTTCGACGAGCTTTGTCAGCATCAGAAGCAGGTCTGGTTGTTTAAATATCTCGCCCGCGGCAGGCGCCTCGCGCTTTTCGCCCAGGTGAGGTAAGAATATCGTTTTGGAGTATGGCCATTGCTTTATTAAGTCTTTACCGCGCTCCATTGCGTTGGCAGTTTGTGCTTCAATTGGATAACCGTCAGCAAGCTCCATCGCGGGCGAAAGCACCTCTTTCAAGCTCATCGTGCCGTACTCGGCCAGCATGGTACAAAGCCCTCCGGGCGTTCCAGGTGTGACTGCTGCCAGCGGACCATATTGTGGAGGAAAGTTCATGCCTTTTTCCTTAAAGAATTGGGGTGTGGCTCCTGTAGGTGCGACTCCGAGCGCATTTATTCCGATGACCTTGCCTGTTTTGGGATTGTATATCAGCGCCTGCGTTTCACCGCCCCAGCTTAACACGTCCCACATCGTACATGTTGCTGCAAGCATGGCACAGGCGGCATCAACCGCGTTCCCGCCTTTGTTAAAAATTGCTGCGCCGGCAGTTGCAGCCAGGGGTTTACCTGTTATAGCCATCCAATGCCGCGCATGGAGCACCGGCTTTTGAGTGCTTTCCGGACGTGCATTAAAAGATTGAGTGAAGCCAATGAATGCGATAGCATTGCCAAGAAGAACGAGCAGAATTTTATGCATGACCCAGTTTTAAATTAAATATACTGGTTGGCATGCGACAGGAACAGACCGCTGGTAAAATTCACCTGAAGTGGCAAATGTCGTTCGCAAAAGCTTGTAAACCGTGTCGGGGGACGATGGTTTGTAAATTAAACCCGTTAGTTAATTTGGTATTAAGAGTGTATCCAATCAGTTGCATTATTAATCTATTTCTTCCGCCACTTTTTAAGAGCGGGGTAAAGTTTCCCCGGCGTGTGGGATAATCCCGCAATTCACAAGATAATAATGGGCACATCTTACCCGGCACCGTTTTTTACGCAGAAGTGGTCAGTTTAATCATTCTTGCGATTTTCGCATATTATGCCAGGTTGCTTTACAGATGTCGTAAAAATGTTTCTTAAACCCTTTGTCGCAAACGTCCTCAGTCCTTTCATGCGTGTATTTCCTCCGGTTGGTATGCTCATTTTACGTTAAAGGTATGGTGCAATTCTTGAGAACAAATTTTATAAAAACTGTTCCTGATGGTAAGTATTGTCCTGGTAACTTATAACCGCGTAGCTCGATTAAAGCTATCCATCGAAGATATTTTGAAACAGACGTTCAAGGATTTCGAGTTAATTATCTGCGACGACTGCTCGCCGGATAATACCGAAGAAATTTGTACTGCATTTGCAAATCAGGATTCACGCATAAGGTACTTCAGACACGCAACAAACAAAGAGATGCCGGGAAACTGCAACTTTGGCATTTCCCAGGCAAAGCATGATCTTGTTGCCATTCTTCATGACGGAGATCGTTTCCATGAAGACCTCATCCAACAGTGGTATAACGCAATGACCAGGAATGAGTCTGTAGGGTTCGTATTTAACTCAATTGCTGATGTTGATGCAGACGATAAGATCACGAGGGTTTTCTGCGAATTCCCTGAGGGAGTAGTTCCCGGCATACATTATTGAAATCGGTATATTTCAGACGTAGCCATTTTGATTCTCCAGTGTATGGAGAAGCGATGTTCAGAAAACAACTGATAGTTGACTATGGGTTGTTACAAAAAGAGTACGGTTTCTACGCCGATGTGGATTTTTGGATGGAATTGTTGCATAATCATGATGCATATCATTGTGCTGATCCACTCATCCTCTGCCCGCAGAAAAGCGTGCAGCCACAGCAATTCCGGAATGATATTATTAAAGTCAATATGGATCTGGTGTGTATGCACCTGAAACATAGAAAGAAAGCATTCAGGAAAGTCTCTCTGACTTTCGCGAAAGAGATGGCTATTTTCTACGCCTTTGCATTGTATCATACGAGCTATACCCTTTTGCTTGTCACGAAGAATTTTTCATTTAAATATTTCATGGAATCTCGCAAATTGCTGATGCGTCAATCATTTTTGCTGACGCCATGGGCGATTTTGTTAGCGCTGTACCCCTTTTCGAAAATGATTCTGTGGTCGTATCAAGTGGTAAAACAAAAACCTTCATTCGAGCCGGAGTTCATCGCGGCAGATGGTAATACCGTCGATACCTCCTTGCGGGGAAATGTCAGGCCTACTTAATCAGACGCTGAAGCTGTCAACGGTATTTTAATATATACCCTGCCTAACTTGCTATAAGCTTTTATCCGGTTATCTTGTTCGCCTGCGGGAGCCTATCCAATATGTAACGCAGATGGTAGACCGTCATCGCGTCTTTGGTTCGCGGCAGGGCCTTTTCTATCCGAAGTCTGATATCGATTAGTTTATTGCGTGTTACCGGCCCGACGTCCCTCGTGTCCCAGCCCGATTTCGTATTGGACAATTCAGTTAATCGTTCCACATAAAATCGCTGCAAGTTTCGGCGGTAAATTCCGATCGTGGCATAGTCTGATAGCTCGGTCCACATCATGTTATCAAGGTCGTCTACAAATTCCACAAGGCGGTATGCCTTTATTCCGTACATCGCCTCGGCCTCCGACAAGCGATTCAACTTGCTGTTACTCAGTATAACATTGATTACCATACGCTGCGCATCATTTACAATCTGTTCAGGCGATTGCCCTGTGCGTGACAACACGGCGGTGTCCAGCAACCAGGTCGGCGTTTGAAAAACATGCTTATTGAGGAAGTGCAGTGCGTCGCGCTGTAACGCAGCAGGCACCATACTATATACCGGCCCGATCTGTTCAGCAGACTTCGATGTCTCATAAGTGCCGGCAATATTGGACGCCACGTGTCCGAGATAGTAATTGTATTGTGCAAGGAGTCCGGTATAGAGTCGCCTGAGGTTACGATAGCCTTCGTTTGGCTCGTAGGTCCATTGTATAAGCCTGGGTACGATGCGCTGTAAATTCTTTATTCCATAAGCACTGGCTTTCATCGCATTATCCCCGAGATCTTCAGTCTGAATGCGGGGATCTTCACTGGAAAACTCCGACCCAAACCAATTTCTCTTGTCCTTCGATTTCTCCATGATCCAACCGTTAAGAAAGGGAATCTCATTCTCTTCCGACGTTATTTCCGGCAACAGGCGATAGCCGTATTGGATGGCCCATATATCATAGTCGCCGATTCGGGAAATAAGACCACGCTCAGACATACTGTCCTCCGGCTGTGCAACATAGTTAAATCGGGAGTAGTCCATAATAGACGGCGTATGTCCATGCTCTTCAACCCATGCACGGTCTCGCAATTTCTCAACCGGAACACTGGCGCTGCTGCCGAAATTATGTGTAAGGCCCAACGAATGGCCTACTTCATGCGCGCAAACAGCCCGTATAAGCTGCCCCATTAGCGCGTCGTCAAATTTCATTTTCCTGGCGCGCGGGTCAGCCATTCCGCACTGGATCATATACCAGTCATGTAGTGTAGACATAAGGTTGTGGTACCAGTTTATGTGACTTTCCAGGATCTCACCGCTGCGCGGATCCGTTATGATGGGCCCGGCGGCATTCGCAATCGAGGACGGCTTATACACTATTGCAGAGTGGCGTGCATCTTGTAAGGACCAATTTGGATCTGTTTCAGCGTCAGGTGCCTCTTTGGCTATAATCGCGTTCTTGAATCCCGCCCGCTCAAAGGCTATCTGCCAGTCCATTACACCCTGCATGAGATAAGGTACCCATTTCTTAGGGGTAGTCGGATCAATATAGTAGACGATCGGATGCTGAGGTTCCACAAGCTCGCCCGCCTTGTACTTTTCAATATCTCCCGGTCGCGGCTCTAACCGCCATCGCTTGATGTAGTTAACAATCTTGACACCCTGTGGATTGGCATCATAATCAGTGTACCGCTCAGTGAAATAACCTATCCTGCGATCGGCAAAACGCTTTCGCATCGGTCGTTTGGGCAACAACACCAGGGAGGTATTCAACTCCAGCGTAAAATTATTATCGCTTGACGTTTGAACGTACGTCTTTATAGTCCTGATTTCTAAATTCATCGGATAGGAGCTGATATCCTTGATGTAACACATATTCGATTGAATACTGCCGACCTGCATTGTCTTTCTCGCCGAAGTATTAAAAAAGAGAATATCATTATCTCCGTTGATATAATCCGTAACATCAATTACACTTCCTTTTCCATTTGGAGAATATGCACCTATACCAAAAGCAGCGACCAGTGGCTGCAGGTTGGAGCGTATAACTGACTTAAACATGGAGTTAGAACTGTCACCAGGTTGTTCTTCGTAGGTAATGCGACGAAGGAATAACTTATGTTCAGGCCCCTTCTCAAATCTGATGATCGTATTTCCCACTTGGTCACCTGCATAACCGGAATATTCCGGCCTGATCCCCGCCGCACCCTGAGCGATACGGGTGACTATAAGGATATCACGTCCAAGCAATGTATCCGGAATCTCGAAGAAATACTTATCACCCACTTTATGTACGGTAAATATACCCGCACGCGTAATGGCATTGGGCCTGATCAGCTTGCCGTAATTGCTTGGCGCCGTGAGTTGCATGTTACCAGCCGGAACCGACGAGGGAGTTTCAAGAATTGTTGTGTCGATTGGCTGGATTTCGTCTGAACTTTTGATGGGAGGAATGATCGGAAAATGTTGCTTTACCGTATCCGGCTGTTGTGCAAACACTGGAGATGCACAGAAGAAGCAGAAAAATAATATCAGAAGCCTCATAATGTTCGTTACGTGATAAAAAGTTAAACCGGCAACGCCTGTTTTATAGTGTGAGAACCTCCTTTGTGATGTTAGGGTTCATTCATGTGGTGCCGACGGTATGCGCCCGTAAACCTTGAATTTAAGAAATCGCCAACAATCGGTGCAAATCATTATCGTAAGGCGGGCCCGGCTAGGCTTTTGGAATCCGATTGCTGAGTATGGAAAACAACGGAGTCGGAACCCATGAGTGAAGATACGTGGACAATCAAGGTCGTAAGTCCATGAACCGATGAATGGTCCGGCGCAGCTTAAGAACGGCAGCGGAAGATAGGTCAATTGCGCCACGGCAATCTTACGATCTAGTTTTCTGGTGTGAACTGCAGGCAAACCGGCGCACCGACGGCAATTTTTTTCCCAGTGGCCTCTAACAATCCCGTCTTAAGATCACGTTTGAAGATGACGATCTCGTCACTGTTTTGATTGGCGACAAGGAGGAAATTCCCCGTCGGATCGATCGCGAAGTTGCGTGGTGTTTTACCCAACGTTGATGTGCGAGCAACGAAGGCCATATTGCCAGCACCGTCAATCGAATAAATCACTATCTCATTTATATCTCCACGCAGTGATCCATAAAGAAATTTTCCGTCCGGAGAAAGGTGAATATCTGCCGCATCAATTTTGCCTGCGAAGCCTGCGATAGGCAGGGTCACTGACTGTCCGGCGGTAAGCTGTCCTCCACCATAGGCAAATGCGGTAACGATTCCCGTCATTTCCTGGATGAGATAGGCGGTCTTACCAGCTGTATCGAACGTAAAGTGCCGCGGTCCATTTCCTGGCGAGACGGAGGCAAATGGTGGCGATGCGGGTTGCAATGGCTGAGGGCTCGAAGGGTCAATGCTGTATACGTTCACTTTATCGGTTCCGAGATCCGGGGCAAACAGAAACTTGTTATCCTTCGACAATACTGTTGCATGAACATGTGGCTTATCCTGATTGCTCCTGAGACCTTTGCCCTCGTGATGGATAGTTTGAAGATCACTGCCGAAGGATCCGTCTGGCTTAAGAGGTATTGCTGTGAGACTTCCTCCACTGTAATTACCAGTATAAACAAATTTTCCTGCATCGTCAACGGTTATATAACAAGGGTCACTTCCACCACTTCCTGCTGTATTCAGCAACGTTAGCTTTCCGCTGCCAGCATTGAATGAAAATGAATTGACTTTACCTTCTTCGGTTTCACTTACTGCGTAAACGAATTTCCGGTCTCTGGAAACCGTAAGAAATGAAGGGTTAATTATACCTTTCACTTCCGATTTAGGATCAAATCCCCCGGTTTGAGTGTTAAAGCGGTAAACATAGATACCTTCACTCTTCCCAGGACGCGTGTAGGTTCCAATCAGGAGATTGTATGATTTATTGTTCTGCTGGGATCTTGCTGCAGAAGTATAAAAAATCATAAAGAAGAGGGCGATGGCTATTTTCGTAATGGGAATGTTAAACCAAGTTGAACGAAAGCATCCAGCATTGGGCTGCCTACGTGGCTATACAGATATTTATATGGATACAATTAACGGATGGCTTCTTTTCTTGTAACCCGGGTTGAACTCGCCTGCTCTGCGGGGTAGAACTTGTCATCCGCTGACTGAATGATTTCACTAAGAACCTCCAGTTGCATCAACATGGAAGATATATCATTTGCCGCCGCCCAATTGTTGACACCGGTGACTATAAATCCCACTATTTCCTCATTCTCGTTGTAAGATGGCCGGTACTGAAGGTTTGAATAACTTTCAAAAGCTAAAGACAAACGTTTAGAGATCATAGCTATATCACTTTCTAAGCGGACGTAATCCTCGGTCGAACTTACGGTATAATTACCAAGTTTATGATTCGAAAGCAAAACAGCAGCGGTCGGTAACAACTGCGCCTGAGCCTTAGTCTCAACTATAACGGCCGAAGCTAAAAGTACAGAGGCCAATAAGCAGTTAAATAAGCTGGTTTTCATGTGTTAATAATTGTTTTTCGTAGTCACATGGAATCGCATGGTTAATTAACATCCTTTTGGATGAACGCAGTGCATGACGATTTCATGGGTTGATATCAATTTCAATAATTGGTCGAAATTGCGTGCCATCGCATTTTTCTTGGCAAATCCGACATTTTAAACCTTAGAACCCTGGCAACTTTTCAACATCTGTAGAGAGTTTTTCCCAAACGTAGATAGCGCACTACACCCGTTGAATGGACTTGCGCCCAGTTAGGAGGTGCAATTTAACAGTTAAACGGAAATCTCAACCCATTTCATGCCACGGTGTTGAAAATCTTCGTAAAACCCCGACAAGCAGGGGGGCGCCGTTTGGCCGCGTAGGTATTTTTGTCCCAATACGGTGCGTTTTCTTCTCAGTCAGGGCAAGATCGCGTCAATGTTGAAGGGGAATTACGAAAATCACCCGCAAGAGATGGAACGACAGTGATAACCAGTAATTCAAGTGTTACAGTGATATTAAAGAGACGCCGCGAGGCCCAGTCAGAAAAATCCCCTTACTTTGTGGCGACAAAATCGCCCGTATGTTATTGGATTTTGAAAAGCCCATCGCTGAACTGGAGGCCAAACTTATCGACATGAGCCAGTTGGCCAGCGATAGCGACAAGGATGTGCAGGCAGCAGTTAAGGCACTTGAGAAGAAGATTTTTGATCTTAAGAAGGAGACGTTCGAGAACCTGACCGGCTGGCAGCGTGTTCAGTTGTCCCGCCATCCAGACCGGCCCTATACGCTGGATTATATCTAC
>JANNPM010000051.1:0-7754 GCA_031400145.1 Chryseolinea sp.
AAGAGGTTGTCTGGAGAGTGCTGCCCGGGCGATATCCACCTGTGCCAGTGCCGGTAGTATTATCTACGTTTAGATTAGTGAAATTTCCAGCAATGCTAACGTTCAGGCTATTCGCGTTGAATACATCACCTGCCGCAATGCTCAAGGAGCCTCGCATGGTTAGTCCATTGAATTCCAGCCGTGCGGTGTTACTGGTACCCAACACAGAGAAATTGAAAATTGGAATTGTCGTATTTATATCGATGGTATGAAGGGACTCACCAGTACCTACCTCGATCGTACCACCGGTGACATTTCCTGTTGTCGGCTGCAGGTAAAATTCCGCAAGGGAGCCCGAGGTAAATCCCCGGATTATCCGTAGCGTACCACCTGACATGGTAAAATCACTTCCCGGATTAAACAACTCGAACACACCCCGGGTAGTAGATGATACACTTGATATACCAACCGCCACTAAACTGGCGCCAGACTGATTGTAGTTCAGCGCTCCCTGAGTCGTAAAGGAAGATCTTCTTATCTGGCCCCGAACATTTAATGTTCCTCCGGAGGCCGTAATGGTTGGTTGACCCGTGGCGGCGTATTCGATGGCGTTGTCAACGGCTGTGGTTCCGATATTGATTGTCCCTGCCAAGATTTCAAGCGTTCCGGAGAGGAGCAGATCTGTCCCGGCAACGCCGGTAAGCTCGAGCGTTCCGCCATTCGCGGAAAGCCTTGCGGAGGAAGGAATGAAAAAATCGGTGCCGCTGGAAAAGGTCACAGTCTGATTACTTGTAAGTCTGAACGTTCCATTCAGGAGCGCCAGTGGCGCGGTTCCCCCGGATAACGAAAAGGTTGATGCGCTCACATCCAATACCGGCGCCGCCGTAGTTCCCTTGGAGACCGTTAATATGTTGAAATCTGTGGTGGATCCTGTGCCACTGATTGAGGTGTTAGCGGTGCCCTGAAATGTTGCATTCGTGATGCGTGTCCCATTCGACAAGTCAACCACGCCATTATTGATCACATTGCCATTAATGGTTAACAGGTTTGTTACGGCAGCTCCCGTGCCCGCAACAGAAAAAGTAGCCCCGGCATTAACCGTTAAATCACCATCGAGAATGATGGTCTGCGCGGCAACGTTTTGGTATTGTAACGCGCCCGAAGCCACCAGAACACTTCCGTTCACGGTCAGGGTGCGTGCAGAAATCTCATTAAGCCTTGCTGTGCCGGTAGCGGAGGCACCTTGAACAGTGATATTTCCAAATATCCTCATATCCTGATCAGGCATCTGAATGTATCGTCCGCTTCCGGTAGTAAGCACGAGATACCTGTAGGTTATCAGGGGAAGGGAGGTTGGTCCGGCAGACGTTGTGGGAATTATGAAGTCCTGGGCGCCTGTGGAGTAATACTCCACGGTTCCGCCGGCAACGCGGATAAAATTTCCAAAATCACCGGCAGGAAACTGTGCAGCTGCCGTGGCAGATGATATTCTCAGTGTTCCGCTCCCGGCGATGGGCGTGTCATCCAGCGTTCCGAAATTATGCCCGGTGTAAATGCCAACATCAAGCGTGCTCCCTGCCGCAATCTCAAGTCCACCTGATACGGCATTGGCGGCATCGATCGTAATGGTATGGTTGAAGGTGCTGCCATTGCCAATATAGACGTGGTCGCCCGATGTTGGTATCGTGGTTGCGTCCGCTCCCGAATGGCTAACATTCGACCACGGCGTCGTTCCCGCGCCTACGTCATTCCAACTACCGTTTCGCTTGCTGTAAAATACCTTAACGACCCCGAATGCTGCGGGTACCCCAGCCGTGAAGTCGCCCTCTATATAGGGAACGTTGGTAAAGGAAATAATATTAGAAACGTCGTCAACCAGCGTCAGATCATTGATGACTGTCCACGTTGTGGGATTGTAGCGTGCAGGTACATAAGTAACATCGTCGCCCGCTGGCGCCACACTACTTTCAACATAACGATATGTGTGTGACACTGCTGTAACACCCGCGAATCCCGCACTGGCTACACGCCAGTACCACGTAAGGTTGTTTGTATTACCGAGGGTGGTAAAAGGACTTCTTACCATCACCGGCTTTATGGCGAGTGTACCATAGGAAGTTGGTGTCGCCGTTAACTGGATGGTTGCCGGTGTATAGTTGCTGCCGACGCCGAAAGGGTAGGTAAAAGCCGTTAAATTACCAAAGGCCTTGTTCATCCCCCCATCGGATTGAAAGCCCAGTGTCCTGACCATCTTGGCGCTGCTGAAGCCCGAACCCGTGGTGGTCACCGTGGTTGCCGAAATAGATGTAAGAAATAATGTGTATTGGTTTATATCAAATAAGCTGTTACTGGCACCCGCCAGCGTAAGCGTCCCGCTTACCGTAAGGTTGGCGGTGGCCGTCGAGCCTGGTACGCTTGGATTACTTAAAATCAGATTTCCATAGATGCCGTTTCCGTCACCAGATAAGGTTTGTGTGGCGCTGCCCGCAAGGGTAATGCTGCCCGTTCCCGTATGCGTCGACCGGTTATCGATATTACCTGTCGCTTGAATAGTTTTACCCCCGTCATTCAATACCCCATTTGTGATGGCAAGTGTTTGCCTGATAAGAAAACTTGCTGCAGTACCTCCAAGCGTAAGCGTACCCGACGGCTTAGTCACCGTGAAATTGTAAAGACCTGCCGTAATCGTTCCGCTATTATTGAATGCCTGATCTGCTGTTCCATTGAATATCGTTGTGTTCAGGCCGGGAGTGTAGGTGGAGCCCGTATTGATAGTAAAATTGCCGCCGATGGTGACGTCCTTTCCGTTAGCATCGAATACGGGACTGTTTGTCCCGTCAATAATGAAGTTGTTCAATACAACCAACGGTTGGGCTGAGGTAACGCCTAAATTTCCGATATTGTTCAGACGAACTGTCGTCGGTGTTCCCCCAGTCCGGGAAATATTCAGGTCAAAAAACGGAACGGTTGAGAGAATGTTGAATACCGTAGCCGTCCCGGAAAGAATTGCATTAAAGGTCCCGCCCGTCACGGTGTAATTAGAAGCTTTACAACCGATATGAATTCCCCCGCCGGTGGCATTCGCCGATGCGTTCGGATTGCTGACGTTGATAACACCTCCGGACATAATAAACACCTGCTCGGCATAGGGCAGGGAAAATTGGGCGTAATTAGGGTCCGAAGCGGTGCCCTGCGCATTAAATGTTCCTCCAGACATTGTAAAAGACCCCCGGTGGTTTGGATCCGTTGACGATGGACGAAATTTTTCCGTGGTGAACGTTCCACCCTCAATAATGTACTGCCCCTCCACACGGATTACTGCGCCTTGTCCGCCCAGGGTCGTGAAACTTCCGGAGGTCATCCGGAACTTTCCATAGATCACGAGCGCTGAAGCGTTTGCGTTCACCGTCGCGCCGTCAATCCAAAGCATTGGACTTGTTGTAAGCGTACCTACGTCAAAGTTCGTACTGCCCGCCCCATAAAGACGGGGGATATTAATATTGGATCCCAGCCTGAGTGTTCCATTACGAGCCTCGAAAAGTTGGCCTGACGCGTAGAAGTTCAAGTTGACTGTACTTGTTGAGGTTACGGATAGAATGTTGGTAGAACTCAAACCCTTGTTGACAAGCAAGGTGTATAAGTCTGTTACACCATTGCACGCCAGCGTATTGTCTGTGGTTCCGGTGAAAGCGAGCGTGGCCGCTCCGGCAGTGGACGTTGTGAATTGGGCGCCGTTACTGAAATCTATCCTGCCGT
Organism: Chryseolinea sp.; assembly: GCA_031400145.1. GTDB lineage: Bacteria > Bacteroidota > Bacteroidia > Cytophagales > Cyclobacteriaceae > Chryseolinea. The sequence goes on from JANNPM010000051.1 coordinate 3,736, forward strand.
TGTTATTGAGGCTTGCTGAAAGAGATATGCCATGAATGGCATTGAAGACGCCTATGCCCCAGGTTGTATTCGGTCCTATTGTGACATTGCCCGTCACTGCCATCGTAATGATATTCGTAATCTGGGTACCCATTAACAATGAGAGGCTGCCTGTACCGGTAGCCTGCGTGGTCATCGAACCAAATACACTCAATGTGTAAGCAACCGAATTGCTGATGGAAATTGTATGGTTGCTCGCGGTGCTGTTGGAAAACCGGAGGTTAGGAAAATTGACGGAAGAAGGAATGTTGCCGGTATAATCATAATACTCTACAGTCGCACCACTTGCAGCATTCGTTAAAAAGCTATTGGTAGTAATCGCCGGGAAATATCCTGACATTATTTTCATAGTGCCAGACCCGCCGAGCGAAGTGATTGTGGCCATGGTAAACGTGGAAAAATCCAGCGTACCACCCGCGTTAATTGTGATGGTTAAGTTTGTCGTTGCAATATTGGCCCCCAAAATCACGGTGAAACCGTTCAGGATCGTCACTACATCGCCGTTAGCCGGAACGGCACTGCCTGTAAGGCTTATTCCCGACGGGTCCGTAGTCCAGGTACCCGCGGTGTTCCAAAGCCCGTTGGTAGCGGCACTGGTATAGGTGTAGTAGTTTATCGCCAATAACTGGGACGCGAAAAAAAATAGACAGCATCCCGTCAGTAATGCAAATCGTAAAAATCTACCCATTTTTATGTTTTAGAACTGCAAAGACCTCTTTGCCAAGACCTGAACAAGCGAAAAACTGGTCAAATGTGACCCGAACGTGTTCAAAACCTAACAATAATAGCCGAACACGGCCAATTGTAACCGGCTATTCATCAATATATTTCAGTGCATGAGAGTTTTGGCCTTTCCCTACTACTCCTGCTCTGACGATCCGGATTCCATTCGGTATAATGCATACCAGCGAATCAGGAAACGTACAGACTTGCCGCAGCCTCCTTGCTCAGGACCAGCTCGCTCTCATCCTGGAGCGTCAGTTTCATTGAACCGTCATATTCCTCCAACTCACGGACAATCAGGGAGCTTCCCTGCACCAGACCTAGCTTGTTGAGATACTTAAGAAAGCGATCGGAATTCTCCGCCACACCGCAGATCTTGTACAAAGTGCCAACCTTGGCTTCGGACAATAGAATAGCCGTTACAATCGGCATTTTTCCATTCTTATCTGGTATGGGGTCGCCATGCGGATCAAACCTTGGATATCCAAGCAACTGATCAAGCCGTTCAATAAGGATCTCGGAGTGAATATGCTCGAGCTGCTCAGCAACGTCATGGACCTCGTCCCAGGAGAAACGCAGCTTTTCAACCATAAACGTCTCCCAAAGACGGTGTTTTCTTAATATGTGCAACGCAATCTTCCTTCCCTTGTCCGTGGGCTTTACACCCCGGGACTTTTCGTAAAGCACCAGCTTTTGTTGGGCGAGCTTCTTGAACATATCAGTAACTGACGCGGCGTTGATCTGTAGCTTTTCTGCAATGGCAGTGGTCGAAACGCTTTCTCCGGTCGCCTCAAAGAGCCGGTAAATAGTTTTAAGGTAATTTTCTTCAGTAAGCGTGTGCATGCGTATAACAAAAATATCGAGAATTACCGTTTAATAAAACTTAGACAATCCTAAAAATAAATTTCAAGTACTGTAATAAATTTTTGAATTGCCTCCGGAAAAAATCATGTACGGTCAGCAGGCCATCTTGCTATCTGTTATTGTACACAGAACCGTGAGAAGGGAACAATTGCAGAGGACATTAAACGCGAGCAGGGCCATCACTTCGCTTTTCACTTTTGACTGGCTCCTTTACTGCCGAGATCTCTTAAAATATACCCTACCCCTCTGATGTTCTCAATTTTTAGATCCGTATCGCCCTTCAGATACTTTCTCAGCTTGGAAACGAACACGTCCATACTGCGTGCTGCAAAAAACCCATCATTCTCCCAGATTGACTTGAGAAAAATGTCGCGTTCGATCACTTTGTCTGCATGTCTAAAAAAAAGTTGCAGCAGTTTACATTCTTTATAGGTTAAGCGTGTAGTGACACCGTTTGATGATAACAAAAGATTTGGCACGTCGAGCACAGAGCTCGCTGCCTGCAGCAATAGGGAACGACTCGTATCGCGACTACCTGAAGATCGCTTGATGATTGCCTCGACTCTGTATTTGAATTCTTCGATGCTGAATGGTTTGCGAACATAGTCGTCTGCGCCAAGCTGAAATCCCCTTATGCGGTCTTCCGTTTGGCTTTTGGCAGTCAGGAAGATGATGGGGATATTCTGATTGTATTTCCGTATCTCGAAGGCAAGATCAAAACCGTCGCGTGCGGGCAGCATGATATCGAGTATACACAGGTCAAAGGGATGACTATGAAATGCAGTGAGGCCTTGTTCCCCGTTCCGATAAAGTGAAACACGCCAGTTGCACGCGTCGAGGGAATCTTTGATCAGAAATCCCAAGCTCTCATCATCCTCTACAAACAGGATCTCGCGGCCATCGATCATGCCGTCGGCAAGTAAATGGACACGGCCGTTCCCCTGGCAGGCTGGCTGATCATGATCACCTTGCCGCGATGTGAGCGGATCACATCTTTAACAAAGCTAAGTCCCAGTCCAAAACCTTTAACCGAGTGAACATCGCCCGAGCGGATGCGAAAGAACTTCTCAAATACTTTAGATGTCATTGCCTCCGGGATGCCAATCCCCTCATCAACAATTTCTATCCCGACGCCCTGTGGACGGTCTCGTGTTCTTACAATAATCCGGGGATGCCGAGCGGAGTACTTTTCAGCATTGTCAATAACGTTGTTTATTGCCTGCGTTAACAGATCCTTGTCTCCAAGGATAAAAGCATTTGCAGCATTGAAATGCAGCTGTATGTTACCCTCACGTGCTTCTAACTTAAACCTGAACGCTTCCGCGCAATCCGCGATAAGCTGATGAATATCAATGGTGGTAAAGGCCGGCGATTTCACATGGTCAAGTGATGATCCTAGAAGTACCTGGTCGATCTTGCTCCGGAGCTTTTCATTCTCCCTTAGCAGAATATCCACATATACATTCAATCCATCGCCGGAAGGAATCTTATTCCTCATTATCTCGGCGGTAATTCCAATATTGGTAACGGGAGTTCTGAACTCGTGCGTCATATTATTAACGAAGTCGGCCTTCATCGCAGCAAATCTCCGCTCACGAAGCAGGGAATAGATTGCATAGGCAAAGAAGCCTGTCATCAGGATAAGTATGCAGGTCGAAAACATCCATACGTTCAGACTTGCAAAGACATGACTTTCTTTTGCAGGAAAGTATACTGCAAAATTCTTTTCCTCATGACTTCCCGTCACGTCACCCGGAGCATGCGCATGTGTTGGCCTCTTGCTGGCCTGCACGTAGTTCCCATAGACAAGGGTGTCGTCGTCCGCGTTGTAAACGCCTAACTCATAATCCAGGTTAAGGCTTCGAAGCAGGAATTCACTTTTTAGCAGATCGTCCAACGCTTCATTATTCACTTCACTTTCCGTTGCTACGAAAAAGAAATTCGAGGACAACCTTCTCACTTCGGAATCGCGCGAAATAGAATCGGCAACCTTCTTAAGCGCCAGCTGAACCTGATGGTCAAACTGCCGTTCTGCAACATCAAAGGCCTTTCGGAACCAATATACCTGCACCAGCATCAGGCAGGCAAGCACGACCGTGCCCATTAAGATTGTCCTGCCAAGATACCGCTGGTTCATAAGACTAATGTATAGGTTTTGTTCCTATACAATGATGTTTGCTTCGTTTTTAACTCTCCGTTAACACTTCTTTACAGTTCTTAACATTTGTGGCAGTCCAGCCTTCATAACATTGCGCCTTACCAACCATTTCACACAATGTTCTCCAGGACTGACTACTTATTTTTTGCCGTTGCCATCCTGCTGCTCGTTACTGGCGTAGCAGGTGCCCAAGGGATAGTGACTCCCTCCTTCGGCGACGGGCAACTGCTGCTCG
>JANNPM010000091.1:0-9045 GCA_031400145.1 Chryseolinea sp.
GCCCGGAATTACTTGAACGGTTTATCTGAAGATCGAGGTTACACACAACCTCAATAGCGTAAGTATGCAGTCATTGCTGGAGCTTCTTTAAAACGCCCCTGCTATTCGAGAAGTATAAGGATTACTATAATAAATTCCCAAGCCTGCACGAACCGACTTGAAGCCGGCAGCTTGTGGCTTAACGCTTTTTTCCGAATTTAGCGATAACGTTGTATCAAACAGCGGTGAATTATATGGGTATCATACATTCGATTGACGATTATGAAGAAGCGTACAAAAAAAGTATCGAAAGCCCTGAAGACTTTTGGGCAACCATAGCAAACCAATTTGTCTGGAAACGGAAGTGGGACAAGGTTCTCGAATGGGATTTCAATAAGCCGGAAGTAAAATGGTTTCTGGGGGCAAAGCTCAACATTACAGAGAATTGTATTGACAGGCACCTTGCATCGAAGGGCGATCAGACTGCCATTATCTGGGAACCAGGAGATCCTTCGGCAGAAGCTAAATTCATTACCTACAGAGCGCTGCATAGGCAGGTTTGCAAAGTCGGAAACATGTTGAAGGCCCACGGCATCAATAAAGGCGACCGCGTTTGTATTTACATGCCCATGGTTCCGGAACTGGCATATGCCGTTCTTGGATGTGCAAGGATAGGCGCGGTCCATTCTGTGATCTTTGCAGGATTTTCGTCCGGAGCCCTGATAGACAGGATTAACGACTCGGGCTGCAAGCTTGTGTTAACTGCCGACGAGTCACTCAGGGGCGGCAAAAAGACCCAGCTCAAGAAAATAGTGGATGAAGCGTTATTAAAATGCCCGACAATTTCTACCACTATCGTACTGGAATCCGCAAAATCCAATCCGGTAATGAAGCCAGGTCGCGACTACTGGTGGCACATTGAAATGGACAAAGCGGCGGCTGATTGTCCTGCTGAGGAAATGGCAGCGGAAGATCTGCTCTTTATTTTGTATACATCCGGATCGACCGGCAAACCAAAGGGAATGGTTCATACTTGCGCGGGATACATGGTGTACGCCAATTATACATTTCGGACGACCTTCCAATACAAAGAGGGGCAGGTCTATTGGTGCACCGCCGATATTGGATGGATCACCGGCCATTCCTATATACTTTACGGTCCTTTGTCGGCAGGCGCGACCACGGTCTTGTTCGAAGGCATCCCGTCCTGGCCAGACCGGGGCAGATTCTGGCAGGCGATCGAGCGACATAAGGTGAATATTTTCTATACAGCGCCGACCGCCATCCGTTCGCTGCAGCAGGCTCCGTTGAGCTTTGTTGAGCGGAGCGATCTTTCATCTTTACAAATACTTGGCAGCGTTGGTGAGCCGATCAATGAGGAGGCATGGCATTGGTATGATGAGCACATCGGCAAGAAAAAATGTCCTATTGTTGATACATGGTGGCAAACAGAGACCGGGGGCATCATGATTGCTCCTATTGCCGGGGTAACGCCGCTGAAACCTGCCCACGCAACCCTCCCGCTGCCGGGCGTCCAACCTGCAGTAATGGATGAGACTGGAAAAGAATTACTGATAAATAATGTAGAAGGAAGGCTGACGATAAAATATCCATGGCCGGGAATGGCACGCACGATTTACGGAGACCATCAGCGTTTTAAAGATACTTATTTTTCAACCTTTCCAGGTAAGTATTTTACGGGTGACGGTTGCCGCCGCGATGGGGATGGCATGTACCGAATAACGGGGAGGGTAGACGACATCATCATCGTTTCAGGACATAACATGGGCACGGCCGAAGTTGAGAGCGCCATAGACGAACACATCGATGTTTGCGAAACCGCGGTGGTCGGATTTCCTCACGATATCAAAGGGCAGGGTATCTACGCCTTTGTAATATGTTATGCGAAGCCGGCCGACGAAGAAAAGCTTCGTGCCGAGATCCGGGATAAAGTGTCTAGCATCATCGGACCTATCGCCAAGCCGGACAAGATCCAGTTCGTGAGTGGCCTTCCGAAGACCCGCTCCGGAAAGATCATGCGACGCATACTGAGAAAAGTCGCCGAAGGCGAGACGTCAAATCTGGGGGACGTTACCACGTTACTCGATCCGGCGGTGGTAGAAGAAATCAAGGCGGGAAGGTTGTGAACAAAGCAGGCTAAACTCATAATGCATCCCTTCCCCTGGCCCGCTGCCTCACCACCTCATACCCCGCCACGCCCGCAGCCACCGACACATTCAAAGATTCTATCTTTCCCTTTAAGGGTATGCGGACGAGATCATCGGCCTCGCGGAGGAGGGCTTCGCTGATCCCATCTTCTTCGGAGCCGAGTATAAGCGCAATCGGGCCTGACAAATTCAGCGCATACAATTCGTTATCGGTTTTCTCCGTGCAGGCAACCAGCCGGATACCATTGTCGCGCAGCAGCTTGAGCGTTCCCTTAATATCTTTCTCCCGGCAGACGGGCAAATGGTTCAACGCACCGGCAGAAGTTTTCATGGCATCGCCGGTAATCGGGGCGCTGCCCTTCTCAGGAATAATGATCGCGTCCAAACCAGCACATTCTGCAGTTCTGACGATCGCGCCAAAATTACGCACGTCAGTTATCCTGTCCAGGATAAGGAAGAAAGGCTCCTTTCCAGCCTCATAGGCTTGGAAGATAAGATTGTCCACCGAGGCAAAACTTACGGCAGAAAGCAAGCAAATGACACCCTGGTGGTTCTTGGTTGACATGCGCTTTAGCTTTTCCGGGGGAACAAACTGAACAGGCACATTACTGTTTTTTGCCACGGCAAGGAGCTCTTTAACCAAATCGTTGGAAAGCCCTGCCTGCACCATTACCTTGTCAATGTCCTTTCCCGCGAGGATCGCTTCGATAACGGCTCGGGTGCCGTAGATCATATCGGGATTTGTCATACCTCCACTGTAAGGACTACTGCTCCGCACGATCAATAGCCTCTGCCAGTTTCCGATCCTTGTCCGTGACAATGTTACCGGCGTCGTGGGTACACAATTCAAAAGATACTGTGTTGTAATTATTTGTCCAGGTTGGATGATGATTCATCTTCTCGGCCTGAATGGCGACCTTGGTCATGAAGCCAAAAGCGTCAACGAAATCTTTAAACTTAAAAGTTTTTTTTAGTCTGTTGTTTTCAACTGTCCATTCCATAGGTCTTGAGGTTATAATACTTGACGTTTTATGTGTAATCAGGATAAGCCTGTTGCGCTGGCACTTGCGATAATATTAGTCACCGATCAAAGCGCGACAATTCCTTCGATCGCCGACGCTTTTCTATATACTTCAATTACGGCCTCGCTTGACTGCATCATAACGTTAATGGTCACGCTCGTGTATTTGCCATTTTTTGATAACTTTTCAGTAACGGGATGAAAGGGAAACAACTTTCTTATCAACGCTTCTTGTCCCGTTGGCACGATAAATTTATAAACGTACAGTGCGGGCCACGCATAATGCTCATCGAGTTTTGAGCGGAATGAATTAATCCAGTTCTCGTCCATGTTTTAAATGACGGCGCCCCTTCCGGTCAGAAGAGGCGCACCAAAATTCTCAATATTCTCTAGTAGAACTTATATCGCTTGTCAATAATATTCGAATTTTCCTTGATTGCTTCGCTTATGCCAATGCTGTTACGATTGACATTACTTTGCTCCAGTTGGGTTTTATAGCTACTGTAATCGGCTACAGACGGTGCTAACGTCTTGTTCTGAAGCTCGATTATTATCGCACCATTTTCACCGGCAGCAGGGGCCGACCTTTTACCATTTTCCAGGGAGAATGCCAATCCAACCGCCTGAGGATCGAACCCGACAGTAGGCAGGGCGTTGCTGCTTAATTTAAGGTCACTGCTCGAGTACACGTTGGCATCCGTTCCAAAAGACTTTGCAACCTCTTCCAGCGTACCCTTTGCTTTACTCAACTTCTCAATAATAATTTTTCCTTTTGCCTCATTACGCACGGACGGGAGAATTTCTTCTTTCACACTCTCAAAACGTTTATAACCTTTGTCGACTTCACCGGTCATAACAGCTACAACATTCTGATCGTCCAGGTCAAATACCTGCGACACATCGCCCTTAGAGGCGTCCCGGAATAACCATTGAATCACCTGACGTGCTTCGCCTACCGTACCTATACGGCGATCTCCTGCAAGTATATTCTTAGCCTCCTGAACCTGGTACCCCTGCTGCTTTGCTTTTTCTTCAAAGGCGTTAATGCTGGAAATATCGGCGGCGAAGGTTTCAGCTTTCCTGAAGGCTTCGGTGACAGTCGGGTCGCCCGGTACGATCTCACGTTCAACCATAGCCAGCTGATATGCCGTATTATCTTTGGTTTCGGTAACATCGATGATGTGGTAACCAAAATCCGTCTCCACTACACTGGGTAGAAGGCCTTTTCGTGAAGCCGCAAACACCGCAGTCTCGAATGGCTTCACCATCTGGCCAGACGAGAACCATCCAAGGTCACCACCCCTGGAAGAGGTGCCGTCGGTACCGAACTCGCGAGCCTTCGCGGCAAAATCAGCCCCTCCCCGTATATCTTTCAAGATGGCCTCCGCCTTATCTTTTGCCTGCTTTTTCGCCGCATCCGTGGTGTCAGTCCATTTAATCAGAATGTGCCTGGCGCGGGCGGCCGAGACTGTATCGCCGAAAATCCTTGAGACCTTAACTACCTTATAAACACCATTATCGAGATATGGGCCGAGCACCCGTCCCTGTTTCAGACTGTCCGGGGAAATAAAAGGTGGAAGCGTTGATTTTGTGTATTTCGTATAAGGATTCTGTCCATCTGAATTCGAGTTTGCATACAACGAATCCTCCTGGGAATTCCTAAATTCTGTAAGCGCGCGATTAAGGTCTTCCCTCACGTCCAGGGAATCGTCTTTTGACGGTGTTATGGGAAAGGTCACGTATTTTATATCACGACTCTCTTCTGTTTTGTACTTTTCTATGTTCTTGTTGTAGTAGTCTTTGAGGTCGTCGTCAGAAACCGATACAGCCGAATCGCTCACTGCGTAGTATGGCACATAGGCATACTTTATTTCTGCCACATCTGTCTGTAGATGATACTCACGTTCCGCCTCCGCTGTTGTTATGTAGCCGCTCTTGATGAGCAGATTTTCATATTTGATTCGCTCGCGGCTGGGCTTCAGGTCACGCTGGAAGAGTTCCCACCTTACGCGGGCTTCAGCACCTTCCGGCATGTTCTTCAACTGACCTAGATACGTAACCACCTTATTCGGGTCGAACTGGCCAGTTTCCTGATTCGTGAAAGCCTGTCGCACATTTTCGTCGACATTCTTACCTTGGATCATATCCCAAACTTCATCGTCAGTGACTTCAACGCCAACCTTGGCGAATTGTGCCTGAATGGCGTGTCTGGCAATCAGCAGATCCCACGCTTGCTGACGCAGGCTTGTCATTTCCCGTTCGCCCGCTTCACGGCCAAACTGGAGAAAATAGTTGGATTCGCGCTCACGGATCGCCGCCTGATACTCGTCAATGGAGATCTCCCTGCCTCCGATCTCACCAACATTTTTCTCACCCCAGTTAAGGATCGAAGAGTTTCCGCTAAACAGGTCGCCGAGAATGAATGCCGCGATCGCAACAAACACGAACACCACCACCCACGTGCCCATCTTGTTACGCAATGTTCCGATCAATGCCATAATCTGATTTTAAAGAGCCGCAAATTTAACCCGGAATCTGTATAAGAAAAATACCACTACAAAAAAGAGTGCAGGTTGACTTTAACTGTGTCAATCCGGTTATTTCCGGTGGCACAAATCGTAAAATGAAAGGGTGGAATGCTGACGACCTCACCTTGTTGCGGGAAATCCTCGGCGTAGGCCAGTATCAGGCCCCCCAGACTTTCATATTCTCCGGTAGGAAGTCCCAGGCCATAGGTTTCGTTCAGATAGTCTATTTCAAGTCTCGCGCTAAGCAAAAAAGTTGTCTCATCGATCCTTTGTTCAATGCGTTCATCTTCCTCGTCACGCGCATCGTCTATTTTTCCGAAGATCTCCTCAATGATGTCCTCCATGCTGACAATCCCAGAGGTTCCGCCAAATTCATCAATCACGACGGCAAGGCTCTTGTGTTCCCGCAGGAATCTGATCATCAAATCGTTAGCTGAAGTCGTCTCTGCCACGATGATGATTGGGGTAAGTATCTCGCGGATCTCCTCTGGTTTTTTGAACAACGAAGACGAATGACAGTAACCGATGATCTCGTCTATGCTTTGTTTGTAGATGATAACTTTGGAATGGCCACTCTCAACAAAGAATTTGCGAAGCTTCTCAATTGAATCATTCAGTTCAACGGCAGTGATCTCCGTGCGCGGAATCATGCAATCCCGGATCTTTACAGCCTTGAACTCAAGGGCATTGTGAAAGATTCTTTTATCAAGTGTGATGTCTTCCGTTACCGGAATAGTGTCAGGTCCGGGTTCGGCATGACGAATCTCAGGGCTTTTGAAAAATGGTTTGCGTTCGTCGTATTTCATGCGGAACACTCGGACGATAATGAATCGGGATAATGCAATCAGCGGATAGGTTACGGGAAATAAAATGATGAAGGACAGATAAAAAGGGATCGCGAGTGCAGAGAGAATAGCATTGGGGTTCGCGATGGCCAACAACCTGGGAAGGATCCCGGCAATAACCAATAGGATAATGGCTGCGCTCAGGGATTGAATGAAGATGATTGTAAAAATATTGTTAAGAAAATCGGGCAAACCTGTATGGATAGCGGGTAACAGGACAAGTGAGAGCAGCGCAGTAAAGATCACTAGCGAGACCGTTGATCCGACGAGCGTTGTGCCGATAAGCCGGGCTGGATGCTTTACGAAAAAAGAAAGAATACGTCCTGTTACCTTCCCCAGTCTGGCTTCGAGTTCCATCTGCAATTTGTTAGCTGCGCGATAGGTAACCTCTATAGCTGAGAAGAAAAAGGCAAAGAGCAGGGATAGTATTATTTCTGTAACGGGCAAGGGTGTCATGTTTGCTTTTTCTTCCTCAAAACGAAAACAAAATAGAAGGCAACGGAAAGCATCATTGCCCAATAGGCATTTTTTACACCAACCGTCATGATCTGGTGTATACCGATTATAAGAAAGGCGGCTGCAAAAGAAAGGACCAGGACATCGACCAGTTTCATGTTCAAAAACAAAAATAGTCAATATTTGGCTTGAAAACGCGGATGAACCTGGTGCCCGCTACTCATCAATTTCCATGTCACCAGACGGTTTGGCGATGGTATATTCCGAAAGATCCTCATTGGCCGTCAGGCCCTGACCGTATAACACATCACCCTCCTGCCGGATCGTAACAAATTTATCCGTGAAGATCTTTTTGTCTTTCCGTCTCCAGAATAGTTCTTCGGTATTAAGCTGATTTGATTTGGCAATATTCTTCACTTCTACGTTACCACGTCCGCGCCAGTGATCTTCCTTGCTGAAAAAGAAAGCATGATTGGCGCGCAAGGTCGATTCAAGCTGACCCGCCACATCATAAAACTCCATGAATACGCCTTTGGGAAATTCCCTGTCTCCATTCTCGAATTCATACATAAGGTCTGCTGTCATCTTTACTTTCACCCGGTCATTTTCGCTATAATAGAGTTCAACGTCGTCAATTTCACTTAACGGGCCTTTGTACTCAATGATCTCTTTTGTTTCGGTGCCTCCGCAGCTTGCGGTGAGCATCAGAATCAATAGCAGGCCCCAGGCACCCGCAGTGAATTGTTTATGATGGTGGTCGGGATGGAACATTCTATAAATTAATCTTTGGTTTTGATCGTAGCCATCTCCTGAATCCAGCACGATACAAGCTTCTGAGAGCCGTTAACGTATCCGGCCTTATACAGATCTGCTTTTGTTGGAAACTTTTCCCTCGCGGAAGACACTTTCTTATCGTTTCCTGAGCGTTGATAGTAAGATGCTGCAAGAACGTACACAAGCCGATCATCCACCGCATTAGCATTTTTGCCGCATTCATCGGCGCTTTCGTAATAAAGATCTCCTATCCGTTCATAAGCCTCTTTGTTGCCCCGCTCCAGCGTAATTGCCTCTACAAACATTTTACGTGCTTCGCTCTTGTCCGTTTTGGCGCGAATGCGTCCCAGGTAAATAAGCATTTCGGCCTTCTCGTGTACACCCGGCGCCCGGTCCAACGCCTCCTCAAGCATCGGCTGCGCTTTTACATAGTTATTGGTAACAAAGTAACGCAATCCCAGTGTTCTAGCCAGGCTATAGTCTTTCTCTTTACTACTTTTGTAAAGACGTTCTCCTGCCTGCAGCCACAGCGGATCTTCTATGCATTGATTCTGTAGCATAAAGCTCAGGATCTTTCTGGCCAATGTCAGGTCATTCGGATGTTGTCTGAATCTCGGTCCAAGATTTTTTTTTACAAAATTACAGTCGATAACAACAATGCTGAATAGTATGGCGTCGATGTCGTCCTTTAACAGCAGGTACTCTTTTTGAGACTGACCCTTACGCCTTGCGTCGCGTTGTTTCGATTCGGCGATCTTTATAGCCCGATTGTAGTAAGCTAACATCTGGTCGTCCGTAAGCTTATGAAACTTGTGAAAGGATTTCTTAACGGTCTCCATATACGCAATCAGCATGGCGTTGCTTGTGCCATTTCCTCTTATGGTAAGCAGGCTATCGAACATTTGAAGTACACCGCCCGGATCACTTGTGGAATGATACTTATAGATGGCCATAGCCTTTGCATCGGAAACTGCGGTATTGGGTCCGCAGATCTTCAGATGCAGGTCATATATCAGGAACAAGGAATCGAGATATATCTTCCGGTGACGTTTATCTTTTCCTCCTTCCGCCAGCCTGTCGAACACGAAAGTGGCTTTTGTATACACTTCGCTGCTGGCGTGAGGGACATTGGTGAGCAGCCACGTTGCGGCGTTGGCGGCAGTCTGATAGGAAGCGGTCTGCAGCGCATTTTCAAAAAGTTCGAATTTGGACTGCGCCGCTTCACCCAACGCCGGGTCGTCCTTCCATTTTTGGTCGTTACATTGGGAGAGGGC
>JANNPM010000112.1:0-3398 GCA_031400145.1 Chryseolinea sp.
CAGAAGGCGCATAACAAAGTGCTTATGCAATGCCGGGTTTTGTGTGGAATTGACGATTAAGTTTCTTAATTTTGTTTATCAACGTGGGACAGTTTCGGCTTCGAATATTCCGGCACTGCAATAAGCACCCACGTTGTGGGCCATTTCTTGACGACACGAGTGACAACTAAGCAATGAACTGTTTTATTTTACCAAGACGACCAAGGTCATACAATAGCTGGACGAAAAATGACGCTAAAGGGCAATCATTTTTGAGAGCCATTACTGAATCATTTGAAAGTGTTTATGACAAACATGAGTTATTGACTGGTGACCTTTATGGGACTGTGTATTACTTTTTTAAAGAGGACAAGAAGAATGACGCTGATAATTTAAGTAAGCCAGTTTGGGATTGCCTCAATAACCTTGTCTATACTGATGACAAACAAATAAAGCTTAGAATTGCTGGAGTATTTGACCTTAATAAGAACGATTTAAGTCAAATCAATTTTTCAAAAGTTCCCAAAGAGGTGATAAGACAATTTTTAGATGCGGTTGAAAATCATGACCATTTCCTCTACATAGAGTGTGGTGTTTTGAGTTTTAATTTTTATCAATTTAATATTGAAGAAAATGAAGTTTAAAGAACACATACTTAGAAAATATCTTCATTCATTGGCGATTGACCAACTTGCTGACGACTATGGTAGAAGTGGTTGGGAAGTAACAAGAGAAGAGAAGATAGGGAAATATCAAGCGGACTTAGTTGTAAGGAAGGCTGGAAAAACAATTGTATTTGAGATTAAGGCAGGAAAATTAACGGACGACAAAAAAGAACAAATTGAGAAACTAAGTGACGAAATAAAACAACTCGGTTACGAGTTTCGACTTATTCTAGCTAACCCACCAAAAGAAAGAGAAATTGAGATAATTGGATTGGAACAACTTTTCTATGACCATTTTATCAATGATACTCCTGACAAACTATATGATTTATCATCAAGGACTAGAATTGAAGAGGTCTCAGACATTGAGATAGACGAATTGATAATAAATGACGGTGAGGACATCAATGTTAAAGGGAAGGGTATTGTTTCCGTGACACTTGAGTGGGGACCGAAAGACGACAATGCAGAGATGGACGACTCTTATCCATTTACTTTTGAGGTTACATTATCAGCTACTGACAAGCAATTAGAAATCGTTGACATACTTGAATTGGACGTTGATACATCTTCGTTTTACGAGTGAGAAAAGAAACGGCCCACAACAAAATGTTTGCGCAATGGTGGGGTTCAGTGTAAGCTCAAAGTGCTATCTTCGTTCAACGTTTGGTCACGTGGGACAATGAAGCGTTTCAAAATCCCACCACTGCGCAAACATAAACGTTGGTGGCAATGTGGCCGGACAAAGGAGGCTACGAACAACAGCCGACAATAACTAATGATTAATTTAGCCACGGGACAACGTAACGGTTGACTGAATAAAAGAGAATGAACGGGGGACTTCATACAAATCGACTGACCGAAGAACAATTGAGTTTCAAAAGCCCACGCGCTACAACCATAAAGATTCGGTACGCGCCAAGCAAGAGTGTGTCAGTAGCTGCCGACACGCAAACCCATCCCGCACACTACTGCCACACACTTGCTTTCCCGACCCGCCACGGCTTCGAAAGAAGATTTGTGTCATCATTAAAATTCGGTTTCACAATCGTTCTTTGGACAACTTGCATTTCATTGAAAGCACAAGTAATTCCCGACTTGGTCACAGGTGACAATTACCGGCCATATCTGACAGAAGAACAAAAACGACAGGAAATATTCAAAGCTCCGAAATCCAAGACGAGTCAAGAATTGTATCCAGACCTTTATAAATACCAGAACCAAAATCAAGACAACCTTGACAAATTGATAAAACAGGGATTAATCCCCGACCCAAATGCTACTTTTAAAAATCAAGCGAAAATAGGTTTTAACAGCAATGCCACCCCGACAGCCCAACAAACTAATTACGGAATACCAAAAGGAGTGTACGAACCGGGACTTACAATTCAGCAGAGAAATCAAATGATGATGGAGGCTGACATGGCTGCGTACGAAACACAAAAGAAACAGCAAGAACAATTGGTCAACCAAGCTCTCAATGAGTTTGGGCCGACAATTAACTACAATCTTGGAGTTCACTCCAACGGAGTTGACCGTTTTGTAAAAGCTTTCTCTGAATTACAGGGAATGTTAAACGGGACTCAAAAGATTGATTTCTTGAAAGCTACTTGGCTCGTAGAGAGTTCATACGATATTTCCTTAACATGGGAAGAGTTCAATAAAATGTTTCAGGACAACTTGCAACTTATAATGCAGTTGATGAAGCAAGACAAACTATCGCCAACCGATAATCTTTCCAAGATAATGTCAACCTACAAATTCATGGCGGACACGACTTCGGTTTACATGACAGCAAAAGAGAAGAATGTTGTTTCAAAACCAATGTTGTATGACTTTGAGGACTATGCTGGCAAGGAAGATATTACCAAAGTATTCGTGAGCAAGCTTTTAAGAACTGGGACTGGACAGTGCATGAGTTTACCAATGCTTTATTATTTGTTTGCAAAATCTTTAGGTGCGGAAGTACATCTCGCCTTTGCTCCGCAGCATAGCTACATTATGTTTAAAGACAAGGTTGGAGTTTGGCAAAACATAGAATTGACTGGTCGGATATTCACAACCAACGATTTTAATTGGCAAAGTGGATTTATCAAGATGGAACAGGTAAAGAGTGGTATGTATATGAGACCTATCTCTGAGAAAGAAACAATCGCTCATCTGCTCACAACGCTCGCGATTACGTACGCAAGAACGTTCGGGACAGATGATAGAGTTTTAGAAATGGCATTGACAGCAAATGAGTATGCTCCGAATGACGTTACCTCAAACATGATAATGACTGGATATGCCAACGAACTCTGGAAAAATGTTGCGCGTCAATATCAAGTTTACAATTTATCCGAAGACCAATTAACGAATGATGAAAAGGCGCAAGCGATAAAGCTGACAAGAGACAAACTTTTAGACCATCTTTACAAAGACTTAGGCTGGTCAAAAATCCCGGATGCCGCATATAAAAAATGGCTTGATGGCGTGAACGAACTGGCAATCAAAAGGCAGCATATTGTAAGGAGACGTCAGTTAGAACAACAATTAAACAGATAACACATTCACCTATGAATAAACTAATTTTCCTTTTCCTCATTGGCCTGTCAATAGAAAGTCTCGCTCAACAAGAAAGTATTAAAACAAATTATCAGAATGCATTTAACGAATTGAGTCAAATGCTCAAAGGTGATAAACCTATTTCATTTAAGAGAGCCGTTTTCGTTACCGAAAATGCTTATTTAGATAATCGCTTAAGCTATGAAG
>JANNPM010000113.1:0-8030 GCA_031400145.1 Chryseolinea sp.
GCACCATTGATTTGCGCATACTTTTGAGTCTCCATGCTAATCTCAGTATAGATCGGGACATTCTCTTCCCTGAAGATCTCGATCTCCTTCTTAAGATTGCGTATCATTATATCATAGCCTTCTATTCCTGATAATTCATTCAGGAACGGAGAAGCTGCCGCTTTTTTGTTCAGCTTATCGGATATCGGTGATATCTGGGGCTGAATGCTTTCTAGGAAGTATTGATAATTTTTCAGGTACTCTTCATTGTCCGTGTAGCGTGTCATTTGAATGTAACGCCAGGCAAGGTCCTCGCTGATCACAGATTCAAGTTCACTGCGATCCTGGAACCATCTTTTCAGGTCGGATAAAGAACTCAACTCTCGATGTAACAACTCTTCAAAATAAGACTTCATTATGTCCCAGGATGAGGCCTTGAAATCTTCCGGTAAAAACTTTCTTGCGCGGCGCGTTGGGACCTGTAATACCTCTTCCATGAAAGTTTTGTTTTTAGTTAACTGGCGAAATTAAGTACTGAGCGGGCAACTTTCACGAAATCCTCGAATAAAAAAAACTGACCTCTGTTCAGGAAAAGCCTGAATGATTAATATAGTTTTTATCTGCCAGCCCGATCGTGTTGCAGTGTTCCACGAACCATGATGAGCGACGAGTTAAATTCTTCGCGTACCCGCGTACAGCTCGTACTCAAAAAGCCTGCAGTCAAGGCGGGCATTATAGAACTCTATTTTCCGGCTCGCGCGCAGGCCGATCTTTTTTGCAAGGTCAAGGTTGCCTGTAAAGATGTATCCCAGATATCCTGGACATTTTTTCTTCATGAAGTCACCTATGCCGGCGTAAATATCTTCAAGCTCTTTGAGATCACCCAATCTTTCGCCGTATTCCGGATTAAAGAATATTGAGCCTGGAACTCCCGGTACGTGAGTTTCCTCGAAGTCACATTGTTTGAATTGGATCAACGCTTTTACCCCTGCGGATTCTGCGTTCGTCATGGCAATTTCAATCGCATTCTTGCTGATGTCTGTAGCAATCACGATTAACCCGGGAACGTGTGTCACCTGCGTCCTTAGTGTATGCAATGCTTTGTCGTAAACAACTTTATCATAACCGCGGAAATGCATGAAAGAATAGTTCTCACGAAACAGTCCAGGCCGCCGGTTGGTTGCCATTAGCACAGCTTCGATAGCAATCGTCCCCGACCCGCACATTGGATTCACCAATGGAGAGATGCGATCCCAACGTGAAGCCATCAAAGTAGATGAAGCCAACGCCTCGAGCATCGGTGCTTTGCCCGGAATCTTCCTATAACCATGCTTGGCAAGTGTTTCCCCTGAGGTATCAAGAAATATTTCAGCGTGCTCGCCTTTCCAGAATATGTAGATCACCGCTCCTCTTAGCGCAGACCCTGAATCAGGACGCTGCCCGCTTATTCGCGTCATGCGATCAACAATGGCATCTTTTACCTTTACATTGACATAAAGGTTATTATTTACTGTCGGGTGTTCAACATTGCTTGTCACTGAGAAGTAACCGTCCTTTTCCAGCACTTCTTCCCAGGGAAATTCCACAAGAACGTTGTACACTTCCTCCGGACTATCTGCACGAAATTGTCTCAAGGAATAATGAACCTGGCTGGCACATCGAAGATTTAAATTCAGTTTGATGCAATCATTGACGGTGCCTTTTAACTCGATGCCGGTAGGGAACACGCTCTCAGGCGTAAAATTCAATTCTTTAACCTCCGCTGCGAGATATGAGGATAATCGCTTGCTGCATGTGATGATGATGCGTCCCGGAGTGGTAAATATTTGCATAGAATTGCAAACTTATTAATTAAAGAAGTTTTGCGTGTGGCTCCATACCAAATAGCGCTGGTTACTCCACATACGCGAACTCTTTCACCCCGAATAAAACCTCCCTCCCGTCAACAAGCATCCTTAACTGCCCAGACTTCGCAATGCCAACTATCGTTCCGGTAAACTGACCTAATGTTGAATTTTCAAAAGTGTGTTCCTCGTTTAACCAGTACAAACTATCCAGATAATCACTCATCAGGCTGGAAAGGCGCCGCTGCCTCAGCTGAAGATAGCGAGACTCGGTCAAATAAAGCAGCGTTTCCAGCTCTTGCGACAGATCAAACGTCTGATGTTTATGGATGGCGAGGGACGTCGCTGAGGGCAATTCAAATGACTGCTGATTAATGTTCAGTCCTACGCCCAGGACCGTCGAAATTAACTGACCTCCGGAAAGCTGGTTCTCGATCAGAATGCCACATACCTTCTTGTCGCATAGGTATATGTCGTTTGGCCATTTAATGCTCACACCAGCGCACTCATGATTAATCAGGTAGTCTCTAATGGACAAAGACGAAAATATATTGAGATAGAATTGATCGGTTATGTTTAAAAAGTGAGGTTTCAGGATTATTGAGAAAGTCAGGTTCTTTCCCGGCTCCGCCTGCCAGTCACTACCCCGCTGACCCCTTCCCGCTGATTGGTTCGCGGTGATTATTACAGTTCCATCAGCGGGGGTGGATGGTTGCTGGCAGAGATCTAAGGCAAATGTGTTTGTTGAATGACATTCCGGCATGAAAACAAGGTTCTTGCCTATGAAAAGGGTAATGGCAGGAATTTTATACAAAGTAATTTGCTTAATTTTGTGGGTTAAACGAAAACGAATATAGATTAATGGCCAAAAAAAGGAAGGGAGCGAGTGCTGAAAAGTTAAGTGAAGTGATTGTGAAGGGAATGCAGGAGAAGAAAGCAGCCGATATAGTAGTGATGGATTTGAGAAAAATCAAAAATGCCGTAGCGGATTTTTTCATTATCTGTTCTGGCAATTCCGATAAGCAACTTGATGCAATTTCAGATTCCATAGATGCAGAGGTTGTTAAAACCTTAAGGGAAAATCCATGGCATACCGAGGGAAAAAACAATAAAGAGTGGATGTTGCTCGACTATATAGATGTTGTGGCACACGTATTTAGAAAAGACAAGCGGGAGTTCTATGCCCTGGAGAGGCTGTGGGGCGACGCTGACATCACCGAAATTGAAACTAAGCAGGTAGCTGAGAACTAATTAGACCTACCAACGTTAATGATTTGAACACTTAAAATATTATTGATACTAAGTATAAATGGCTGACAAGAAAGAAAATAAACCACTATTACCGAATAAGTCACCCCGCGGCAATTATCAGATATGGGTGATCTTGGCCACGATTGCGGTGATTTTGGGCGTAGTATACTTTAGTAAATCCAGCAATCTCAAAGAGTTGGATTACGACGACTTCAAGCAGATGGTGCGGAGCGGTGACGTTCGTCACGTCGTGCTGGTGCAAAACAGAAAATTTGTTGAGGTAACCCTGAAATCAGAAGCATTGCAAAATGCCAAGTATAAGGATCAATTGAATAATCCAACATTTGGCAGCGGCTCGAATAACGGACCTCATTTCACCATGAAGGTCGTCGACTCCGGAAATTTTGATCAGGAATTCCGCGTTTTCCGGGATACACTTAAACCAGAGCAATCTCCGGAGTACAAGACCGAAGACCGCGAGGATTATTTCCAGGTCTTCATCCAGTACGGATTTCTATTCCTGTTGCTCTTTGGCTTCTGGATGCTAATGAGAAGGATGGCCGGTGGCGCGGGACCAGGCGGACAGATATTTAATATAGGAAAGTCGAAGGCAGCCTTATTTGACGCTGAAAGCAAGGTAAAAATCACCTTCGCGGATGTCGCAGGTCTGGATGAGGCAAAAGAAGAAGTAAAAGAGATCGTGGATTTTCTGAAAACTCCGGGCAAGTTTACCCGTCTGGGTGGAAAGATTCCGAAGGGTGCGCTGCTGGTGGGGCCTCCTGGGACAGGTAAAACGCTGCTGGCCAAGGCCGTAGCAGGTGAGGCCGGCGTTCCGTTCTTTTCGCTTTCAGGTTCCGACTTCGTGGAAATGTTTGTCGGTGTAGGCGCCGCCCGCGTAAGAGATTTATTCAAGCAGGCAAAGGAAAAGGCGCCCTGCATTGTGTTTATTGATGAAATCGATGCAATTGGTCGTTCCCGTGGTCGGGGACAATTACCCGGCGCCAACGATGAACGCGAAAACACCCTGAACTCACTATTGGTAGAAATGGATGGATTTGCAACGGATTCCGGGGTTATTATCCTGGCCGCTACTAACCGTCCCGATGTGTTGGACTCGGCCCTGTTGAGACCAGGTCGCTTTGATCGTCAAATCAGCATCGACAAACCCGATATCGTCGGACGTGAAGCAATCTTTAAAGTTCACTTGAAGCCTATAAAGCTCGATCCCGGTTTGGACCCCAAGAAAATTGCAGCGCAAACACCTGGTTTTGCCGGAGCGGAGATTGCCAATGTTTGTAATGAGGCAGCATTGATCGCAGCGCGGCGCGATAAGAAAGCCGTCGACATGCAGGATTTTCAAGATGCCATTGATCGCGTTATCGGCGGCCTTGAAAAGAAAAACAAGATCATATTGCCAGAAGAAAAGAAGATCGTTGCGTTCCATGAAGCGGGCCATGCCGTGGCAGGATGGTTCCTGGAACACGCGGATCCTTTGGTTAAGGTCAGCATTGTGCCGCGTGGAGTAGCCGCATTAGGCTATGCGCAGTACCTTCCGCGCGAGCAATTCCTTTATCAGACAGAACAGATGATGGATGAAATGTGTATGGCGTTTGGCGGGCGTGCCGCCGAGGAAATTGTATTCGGAAAGATATCGACGGGCGCATTGAGCGATCTGGAACGCATCACAAAGATGGCCTATAGCATTGTTACTATTTACGGAATGAATCCAGCGATTGGCAATGTGTCGTATTACGACTCAAAGCAATCTGAATATTCATTTCAAAAACCATATTCCGACGCCACTGCGGAGAAGATCGACAATGAAGTAAAGAATATTATCGAATCGGCGTATGATCGTGCGAAGAGATTGCTTTTTAAGCATCGTCAGTTTCTTGATCTCATCGCGAAAGAATTACTCGAAAAGGAAATTCTCTTTCAGGCGGATCTCGAACGACTAATTGGAAAACGGCCATTTGAGAAGCTTACAACTTATCAACAGTTTACAAATGGTTCGGGTAAGTACGAAAAGAAGCAGCATGAAAACGAGCAGCCCGGCGTTGACCCTACACCCACCTTACAAGGTGAACGTCAGGAGGAAGGATCGTAAACCGATATTTCATTATTAGTATTACTTTTGAACTCAGGCGGCATACCCGCCCTGAGTTTTTTTATGAGCGAAACCCTATCGGTGCCCGAAGGAAAAAAGATTTTCTTTGCCTCTGATTTTCACCTGGGTGTTCCTACTTACGAAGCCAGTCTCGATCGGGAAAAGCGTATTGTAAAATGGCTGGACGCTATCAAAGGCGAGGCTCACAGCATCTACCTCCTCGGAGATATTTTTGATTTTTGGTTCGAGTATAAGCATGCTATACCGAAAGGATTTATCCGTATCCAGGGAAAGTTGGCTGAGCTGCGTGATGCCGGTATCCCAATCACATTTTTTACAGGCAATCACGACATGTGGATGTTTGATTACTTTGAA
The DNA here is from genome assembly GCA_031400145.1 of Chryseolinea sp. Classification (GTDB taxonomy): domain Bacteria; phylum Bacteroidota; class Bacteroidia; order Cytophagales; family Cyclobacteriaceae; genus Chryseolinea. The sequence continues at coordinate 5,557 of JANNPM010000113.1, forward strand.
AAGGAATTGTCAATCCCAGTCAGACGTAAACCCATATCCTTGATCGTGGGCGAGCATAAGTTCCTCATTGGCCACGGCGATGGTCTTGGTCCAGGGGACAATTACTATAAATTCATGAAGCGTTTCTTTGATAGTAAACCGTGCCAATGGATGTTTGCACGACTCCATCCAAATTTTGGCATTGGACTGGCAAAGGTCTGGTCACGCAGATCAAGGATTACCAATCAAAAGCTTGATGAGAAATTCAGAGGTGAACAGGGAGAGTTCCTGTGGGTATACTGCAATGAAATAGAAAAAAATGAGCACCACGATTTTTATATTTTCGGACACCGGCACCTGCCGCTTGATCTTAAGATCAATGAATCAAGCAGGTACATCAATCTTGGAGAATGGGTACACTTCACAACGTACGGGGTGTATGATGGCAAACAAATGGCGCTAAAGACATTTATCCCATCATGAGGACCTTTTTGCTGATCTTTTTCACGTGTCTTGCGGCCGGAACCGTTGCACAAAAAACCTTAAAGAGCCTCACGTTGATTGACAAAACTGTTTTTGCAACAGTAGATCGGCCGGGCGATTTATATATTGTAAGCAAGGGAGGTCGAATTCAGAAATTTAATGTTGATGGTACGTTGATAAGCGAATATAAAACCGGACCCGCTCCCACATTGTTCGACGCCCGTGACGGCGCACGACTTTTCGCTTATTTCCGCGACGATCAATACTACGCTTATCTCAATCCGTCTTTTGATGTGACTGCCAAACACGCAATTGATCCGGCATTGACCATTAAACCATGGCTTGTGTGCGCATCAGGCGACCATAACATCTGGATACTGGATGGCGAGGACAAATCAATCAAGAGAATCAATAACACAACGTCAGGGGTAGACGTAGATATAAGGCTGGATTTTTCTGATAAATTCCGCTTGACCTATATGCGTGAATACCAGGGTTTCCTTTTCCTGCTGGACCTTGACGAAGGAATTCGCATATTCAGCAACATGGGTAAACCATTGATGACTCTTGGATATCCGGGATTGGCGTCATTTAACTTTTTCGGCGAGGAACTGTATTATGTTGTCGGCAACAATCTTAGGCTTTTCAATCTCTTTACCGCTCACACCAGGGAGATACCCCTGGCCAAAGGCGGCGAATTTGTGCTAATGACGGACGTGCGCCTGTTTTCCGTCCTGGGGAACAAAGCCGAAATCCTCACATTCACGCCTTAAATACATTTTCAGGTGAATACTGTTCATTTTGTACATATTTGTACATTTTAGAACAAAGAAATGCCCTCCGCCGCATTTGAGCGAGTTGGTACACATTTCCCTGTTGATAACGCTCACCCTAACGCTAAACCCAGTGAGTACTGAAGGTGGTAAGATTTTAATGATTGATGATGATGAGGACGTTTTGCTTGCGGCGAAGATGCTGCTTAAGAAGCAAGGACACCACGTTATTATTGAGAAGAATCCTAAGAAGATTCCGTTCCTGCTAAACAACGATACGTATGACGTTATCCTGCTTGACATGAATTTCAGCAAGGATATTACCAGCGGCAAAGAAGGATTTTTTTGGTTACAACACATACTACAGCACGATCCAACTGCCGTGGTAATCCTCATTACGGCCTTTGGCGATATCGAGATGGCTGTACGTGCCCTGAAGCAGGGAGCCACAGACTTTATACTGAAGCCATGGCAAAATGAAAAGCTTATCGCAACCATCGCCACGGCGATCAGGCTAAGGCAATCCTATAACCAGGTTGATAAGCTAAAGAAGGCAAAAGAAATGCTGGAGGAGCAGATCAGTAAACCGTTTGGCGAGATCATTGGTGAAAGCGCACCTATCCGCAACGTCTTTTCCCTGATTGACAAGGTTGCCAGGACTGAAGCCAACGTTTTGATCCTCGGCGAGAATGGAACGGGCAAAGAACTAATAGCACGTGCCATTCATCAGCGTTCTTTAAGGAAAGATAACAGCTTTGTATCTGTAGACATGGGCGCAATTACTGACACGCTATTTGAAAGCGAGCTGTTCGGACACAAGAAAGGTTCGTTCACGGATGCCCGCGAGGACCGCCCTGGACGATTCGAGCTTGCTAATTACGGTACGCTGTTTTTGGATGAGATTGGCAACCTTAGCATGAGCCTTCAAAGCAAATTGCTCAGTGCTTTGCAATCACGCGTAGTAACGCGGGTGGGCTCCAATCAACCGATGCCCGTAAACCTCCGGCTGGTTTGTGCCACCAACATGCCACTGCATAAGATGGTGCAGGAAAATACCTTCCGACAGGATCTGCTGTACAGGATAAACACCGTAGAGATACGCGTCCCACCGCTGTCAGAACGTGTAGAAGATATAGCATTACTGGCGACACACTACCTGAACTACTACGCAAGAAAATACCACAAGCAGGTTAGTACCATTGCGCCCGAAGCAATGGATCGATTAAAACGTTATGCATG
>JANNPM010000140.1:0-4486 GCA_031400145.1 Chryseolinea sp.
CTAGTGTCGGTGTACAGTCGACCCCACTCACCTTCGATGTCGGTATAAGGTTCCGTTATATTTTTCTGTAAGCTTCCAACCTTTCGCCGGAGCTTGGTGTCTAAACCACAAAACCACTCTCCGTGTTATGGACACGCTGGAAAACAGACTACAAAAGCGTATACATATTTCCTTGTATGCGCTTCTTTTTTTAACGGTCCTTTTGGGGATCAGTGTGCTGCTGGAAGGTTGCACGGAGAAATCTGCTGTATCCAACAGGGACGTGTACCGTTACCTGCCTGATGGTGAAGACCTTCAAACTGTGGAGGTTGCTATGTTTCATGTTGTATCGAAATAATCTTCCCTTACAACGACAACCTGTTCAATATCCATAGCTGAGAATTAAGGCCGGCGCCTCAGGAGTTTGATATTGTATCGATCGCAGTTGCTACTTCTTCCCACTTTTTATTTGCCTGACGCAACTCTTCTTCCGTCTTTCTAACGGCCGCCTGTGACTGCTGGAGCTGCGTTTTATTGCTAAACACTTCTGGCTTCGTCAACGCTGCCTCGCTCAAAGCCTTTTGCGCTTCCAGGCCACTGATCACGTCTTCGATTTTCTTTAGATCTTTCTCCAGGGACTTCAAAGTTGCCTTCGCCGACGCCGAAGCAGGAGGAGGAGCAGGCTTAGCCTCCCTTTTCTTCTCATGCTTTGAATCCTGCGGCAATGAAACCTCTTCATTCTTTTTTCTCCAGTATTCATATTCATCAAATGTGCCGGGATATTCCTTTATCTGCTTGTCCTCAATGTACCAGATCTTGTTTGCCACTTGTGATACAAAATGACGATTGTGCGAAACAACCACAAAGGTGCCGATGTATTGTTGCAGCGCCTGTATAAGGATGTTTTCAGAAATAAAGTCAAGGTGATTCGTAGGCTCATCCAGTAAGAGAAAATTTGCCTCTGATATCAAAGTCTTCGCCAAAGCCACACGTGACTTTTCGCCTCCGGACAACACCTTTATTTTCTTGAATACTTCTTCGTCCGTAAACAGGAAACAACCCAGGACGCCCCTAAGCTCCTGTTCAGTTTTACCGGAGCCCGCCTGTTTCAATTCTTCCAAAATTTCATTTTCTACATGAAGGGATTCAAGCTGATGTTGGGCAAAGAACGCCTGAATAACATTGTAGCCCATGACACGCTCGCCGTCAACGGCTTCCGATTCCCCCGAGACGATTCGCAATAGGGTTGACTTCCCTTTCCCGTTCGCACCTATCAGCGCGATCTTATCGCCACGCTCGATGGATACCGAGGTATTCTTCAACAGCTCCAGCTGCCCATACGCTTTCGATATATTTTTTAAAGTGATAATAAATCGTCCGGGCTGCTGGCTGAATTTGAACTTAAAGTTCACTGCAGCATTATCGTCAACAATCTCTTCGATAAGATCCAGCCGATCTAACGCTTTCACACGCGACTGCACCTGACGTGCTTTCGTCGCCTTAGATCTGAACCGTTCAATAAACCGTTCTGTCTGTCTTATCTTTTGCTGCTGGTTCTCGTATGCGTTCTGCTGAATCTCCTGACGCTGCTCCTTCTCTTCCAGGTAAAAACTGTAATTTCCCTCATAGGAAACAAGTTGTTGATTGGTGACGTCCACTATTTTTGTAACGACGTTATCCAAAAAGATCCGGTCGTGGGAAACTATCATAACGGCGCCATCGTAATTTCTAAGGTAATTCTCCACCCACTCAATAGAAGGAAGGTCAAGGTGATTGGTGGGCTCATCAAGCATGAGCAACGAAGGCTTTTCGAGCAACAGCTTAGAAAGCATAACACGCATGCGCCATCCGCCGCTGAATTGTTTTAGCGGTCTGTGAAGGTCGCTTGTTGAAAAACCGATACCTTCGAGAACTTCCTCCGCCTTTGACTGAATTGTATAACCATCCAGATGATCATATTTCTCCTGGAGTCTGGACAATTTTTCGACCAGGTCGTCTGAATACTCGGCCTCGAGCTTTTTGATTGTCTGCTCCATCTGCCGTTCGATGTCTACCACTTCCTTGAACGCCCCCATAGCCACGGTGAGAATGGAATCTTCTGTCTGGTAGGAGAGCAGGTCCTGGTTAAGAAAGCCGATGGTGCAGTCGCCGCTCTTGCTTATGGACCCGGCGTCTAATTTCAACTCACCATTAATGATCTTTAGTAATGTTGACTTACCCCGGCCGTTTAGTCCGATCAGCCCTATTTTGTCTTTCGGCTTGACAAACATGCTGGCGTTCTCATAAAGCGGACGTCCACCTATAAAGTAAGAAATGTTGGAAACTGAGACCATTTTACAAAAATAAGTAGGAAATAGGGGTATCCCATTAACCAATGTAAACTTTTAAACTTTACAGAGCGATTTGCAAAATGAAGCTGCTTTTCAAGCGACAGGCTAAGCTGCCAGCTCCCCGCGGTCCTACAAGTCGTCCGCGATATTGTCCACCTTCTTGTCTTTGTCGTCCTTCATAGCTTTGTGAAGGAGCGGTGAAATGTACAATAGCTCAAGTTTGTGCTTTCCTTCTGATTGAAATTTAAGAATGACGTTATCCGTTTTCCAGAAATACGTATCATTTTTCATGTCGTAATCTGCCTTACCGTATAGCGATTCAAGCGCCTTCATTAATCTTGGATCCTTGCTCGTAATCACCTTAATCTCATAGATCAGGTCCTTATATGTCTTGAGTTCCACTTTGCTCACCTTCACTTCGCCAATACTTTCATAGTTCGGATTGTCGACGCTAAAGGACTTCGCGGGGAATTGATCCCTTTCTTTAAACTCTTTCAATAACTTAAACCCTTTTACTGAATCAATAGGCGTTCCAAGGCGCAGGTCTTTGAACCCGTTTCGCTTGTCCAGTTCTCCCAGATCCTGGCCGAAGGATGCGGCGCTGCAGATGAGCAGAAGTAATGCAATTCTTATCATCATTTCAATTTAAGAACTTTATTGGTATGATTACTTTGACATTATCCCAACGAAACAACAGGTCAGCCGATTCACTATGAGGATCAAGCGTGATTGTAAACAACTCATATGTTTCTGCAGTTACTCGCTGAACGGGAATGTCAAAGCGTAAAATGTCAAGTTTAGGATTGTGATTATATGATCCCCACAGTCCCAGTTCTGAATTTATCATTATCGTCCATTTATCCTTTTCCGGAATGGTGAATATTGAATAGGTCCCTGCCTTCAATAACAATCCGTTTAGCGTAATATTTCTGGTCGTAGTGATTTCCGTTGCTTCATTGGCGCCAGTCCTCCATACCTTTCCATAGGGAACAAGTTTTCCAAAAATTTCTCTGCCATGCTTTTTAGGCTGAGAATAGGTGACTTTTACGTAACCATCCTTATACCGTAAGTTTGCAATAGCCAATGGACTTGGACGCTCTCCTTCACGCTGCTGTTGACTGTATGCAGATACTACGATCATCAACAACGCGCTGACACCAGGCAATAGTTTTGTGAGACTCATAGATTTTAAATATAGTAATTTCGTTTGCATCCTTGTACTTCGCATAAACCATGCTGGATTCTAGATTTTGAATCTTACTTTTACGGCTATGATACGTCCGGCATTTGATGATATATTTATGGAGCTTGCTGTGAACCTTGCAAAGCGTTCGCATTGTATCAAACGACACGTCGGTGCGGTATTGACGAAAGATACGCGAATCATCTCTATTGGATATAACGGTCCTCCATCAGGTACGCATAATTGTGACGAGGAGACGCCTGATGTTGGATGCCCACGGGACTCGAAGGGCGGATGTTCGCTCGCCATTCATGCCGAGCAGAACGCCATTTTATATGCAGTCCAGAATAAATCGTCGGTGGAGGGTGCTACACTATACATCACCCTTTCTCCGTGCCTGGCATGCTCGCGGATTATTTATTCCATGCGAATCAAAAAGGTGATTTACCTGAACTCCTATGCAGAATATAAGGGCATTGTTTCTGATGAGGGTGTGGATTTCCTCCAAAAATTTGGCGTGGAGGCCGAAAGATACAGAGGTCAATTGTCAAATGTAACGCACATGATCTGATTCACCTCATCTGAGATTTCATCGTGCTAGGAAAAAATGGTGAAAATCAGCGGCTTTTGAGAGCCTTCTCAAGATCCGAGATGAGTTTCGAGGTAACGCCTTTTGATTTCTTTTCCTTTTCAACGGACAGAATCCTGATAGACTTTTCGACCATCTCGTACAGGCCGGAAGGATTGCCGTCGGTAGCATAACTTCCAAGACACCATTCGATATCCGCCTGAAGCTGATGATGGATGTCGAGTGACTTCAGTGTAGTCAAAGCGTCCTTGGTAGCTTTTTCGATAGACATATCCGCCGAAACCTTTGCGGGTGATGGTGCCTTCTGTGGTGCAGGAGTTGTTGAAGTTTTTGTTGTTGCCTTTGCCATTTTTGAGTCTTTCGATTTACTGGGTTAGTACACTCATCAATCGCCGCAGCGAAAAA
>JANNPM010000150.1:0-7191 GCA_031400145.1 Chryseolinea sp.
CTTCATAAGTACTCCGCGCCATTTGATGGCCATATATGTTTCTCCCGCGCCGCATCGTAGACTGGTTCCCTTCGAAACTCAACACGATGTTCTCCGGCAACATTTGACCCCAGGTGGCAATCTCGTTCATATCGTTCCAAAAGCCTTCCACCCCCAGGCTAACAGTTTCTTCAAATTGATCCTGCCACCACTTGCGCGTTTTTGGATTCGTGAAGTCGGGAAAATGGCACCAACCCGGCCACACCTGGCCAGCGTAGGGACTACCATCGGGGTATTTGAGAAAAACTTCGTCTTTCAACCCATTTTCGTAAGACTGGTATCCGGCTTCTATCTTTATTCCCGGATCGCACATGATCACGATCTGAAATCCCATGAGTTTCAGCTGATCCATCAAACGGCGTGGATCGGGAAAATCTTTTTGATTCCAGGTGAAGATCTTATACTGATCCATGTAGTGGATATCCATCACGATGACATCAGCCGGGATATCTTTGTCACGGAATGTTCTGGCCAGGGTCAACACTTCCTTATCCGGGTAATAGCTGTAACGGCATTGCTGATAGCCGATACTCCACCTCGGCGGCATTTCCATGCGGCCCGTAAGATGTGTGTAGTGTTTGATGATTCCCGTGATCGAAGTATCGTAAATGAAATAATAGTTCATCTCGCCTGCATCGGCCGCGAAGCTTGAGAACCGGTTATTTGACGCACCAAAATTGAAAAATGATTTGTGCGTGTTGTCGAAGAATATCCCGTACGCGAGGTGGTGATGAATACCCATGTAAAATGGTATGGAGCTGTAAAGCGGATCCGCGCCCGGGCTATACGCAAAGCTGTCCGTGTTCCAGTTCTGGTATCCACCACCGCGGCGATCCAATGGACCTGTTTTTTCCCCCAATCCGACGAAACGTTCACCCTCCTGCAGCTTCTTGTACGTGGTTACCTGTTCGCCATTCCAGCTTGTTCCGAATGCTGTGTCATCTTCGTTTATAACGCGATGATCAGGCGTCTGAAAAGTGAATCTGACTGAAGCTTTGGTGATGAGCACCACAATCTCCTTCGTCCTTATTTCCAGTTGATGATCATGCTCTTTCACCGAAAAGTCTACAGCCTGTGGCAATGCAACTACCGCATACGAGAAGTCTTCGAAAACTTTTTCTTTGGTGATGGTAACACGGATGGTGTTATCATTATAGACAGTCAGCTTAAAATTGCCGTTGTCTGTTACTCCTTGAAGACCGTGTGATGTTGTTGTCCAATTCGTTAACGTACCAAGACTTTTGTTGACCGAACTATTGAGCGACATTTTATTTGGTGATTTAGTGATTTGTTAGTTGAAATGCACGCGTTATCGCCTGACTAATCGCTAAATCATCAAATCGCTAAATTATCTCCCTTTTCCAAGCTTGAGGGATGAATCACGCACGATAAGCTTCGTTTTCAGTATTTTTATTTCAGGCGTGGGGTCTTCATTGTCCTTCGATTTGAATTCGATCTGGCGGATGAGAAGTTTGGCGGCTTCCTGACCCATTTCAAATCCCGGTTGATCCACGGAAGTCAAAGGTGGTTCAAGCAGTGCGCTGAAGAACCAGTTGCTGAAACCCACCACCGCGATGTCTTTAGGAATTTTCAAACCTGCTTCTTTGATCGCCTGCATGGCACCCATAGCGGCGGGATCATTGGTAGCAAATATTGCATCGGGAGGAGTAGCTAATTTCAGAAGTTGTTCAGTCGCTGACTTGCCTTCCTCAATAGATCCCTGAGGGCAGGAAACTATAAGTTCCTTAATTACCGGAACATTGCTTTCTGTCAAAGCCTGGACGTATCCTTCAAGCCGTTGTTTGGTGATCCCGAGATTGGGAGGCCCTTCCAAATGCGCAATACGCTTACATCCCTGATCGATCAAATGTTGTGTGGCTTCCTTTGCTCCACTGAGGTCATCAACGATAACCATACTGGAATTAGCGTTTTCGTATACACGGTCAAAAAACACCATAGGAACGCCCTTGGCGAGAATACCTTCAATATGCTCGAAAGTGCTGGTCTCACGTGACAAAGAGATCAGCATTCCGTCGACACGACTGTTGAACAATGCTTTGATGTCAGTTTTTTCACGCTGCAGCGATTCATTTGATTGCGTGATGATGACGTTGTAACCCGCACTGTAGGCAACGTCTTCAATGCCACTGATCACGGTGGAAAAAAAGAAGTGGACCAATTCTGGGATGATAACGCCAAGGGTGTTTGTTTTGCTTTGGCGCAAGCTCAAGGCAACGATGTTGGGCTGGTAGTTGAGTTTCTCAGCCAGTTCGTTAACTGCCTTCTTGGTCTGCGGGCTGATATCCGGATGGTCTTTTAAAGCCCTGGAGACAGTGGATGGGGAAATTCCCAGCTCGCGGGCGATATCCTTAATGGTTACTTGATTGTACTTCATAAGTGCAAGATTGAAAACTCTTGCGGAATCACCGCAATCAGTTGCAGAAATATTTTTCTAACTTGCAATCGATTGTGTTTATCTGGGAGTCGGTTTTAAGCCTTGTACGCCCAAACCCCGCAATTATCTCCTGGAAGCTGGTCAACAGGCGATATTTTGCAACGGTTTGCGTTACTTTTTGCGACATTAACTCCGTACCAACCACCAGACAATTTAAAACTCCAAATGGACATTAAGTGGAAAATCGCTCGCAAATCACTAAATCACTAAATAACTAAATGAATCTACGCGTAGCCATCACCGGTATTTTAATCCTTGCAGCATGCTCCACGGAAAAAGAGAACTGGAAAGTTAAAGCTGATAACCCGGAGTTCCTTCACCGCTCTGTAAAAGCAATCACTGATATCATCGTTCACGACATCTTCTCTCCGCCTGTAGCCTCCAGGATATATACTTATATCAGCGTGGCAGGTTATGAGGCTGCCAGGCATCAGGATAAAACCTTCGTTACGCTCGCGAGTCAGTTAAACGGCCTGGAAGCATTCCCTCAGCCAAATACAAATGCGGAGTATTGTTTTACGCTTGCTGCTGTTCAGGCTACATTGAAGGTGGGACGCGCGTTGATATTTTCTGAAGATAAGCTCGACGCATTTTACAAGACGGTCATGGACGAACTGAAAGACACCGGTATCCCGGATGAGGTCTTTGACCTTTCAGTTGCCTACGGCACGCAAGTAGCAGACCACGTCATTGCCTGGTCATCACGTGATAATTATAAGCAGAGCCGCTCATTTCCCAAATACTCGATACAGGATGATCCTGCAACGTGGAAACCCACACCGCCCGCCTATATGGACGCAGTTGAACCTCATTGGAATAAAATCAGGCCATTTGCCATTGACTCTGCCGCGCAATTCAGACCAAAGCCTGCGACTTCATTTTCACTCGATAAAGGAAGTCAGTTCTACAAGGAAGCAATGGAGGTGCGTGATCTGGGCGTTAATTTAACTGAGGATCAACGCGAGATCGCATCGTTTTGGGACTGCAATCCATTCGTGATGAATGTCAAGGGCCACGTCATGTTTGCAACCAAGAAGATTTCACCTGGTGGTCATTGGATGAACATAACACATGTAGCGTGCGCCGCGAAGCAGGCTGACATTGCATACTCCGCGGAAGCGTACGTCAGGGTTGCTATTTCCCTGATTGATGGCTTTATCTCCTGCTGGGATGAGAAGTACAGAACCCGCTTGATACGTCCTGAAACATATATCAATGAACACATAGACGAGAATTGGGTACCATTGCTGCAAACTCCTCCCTTTCCAGAATACACCAGTGGTCACAGTGTCATATCGGGCGCGGCTTCCGTTGCTCTTACCAAAATTTTTGGAGACAGTTTCGCATATGTAGATTCCACAGAGATTGAATTCGGTCTTGCAGTTCGCAATTTCAAATCATTTAGTGATGCAGCAGATGAGGCTGCCGTAAGCAGAATGTACGGCGGAATTCATTACCGGCCCGCTTGCGAGAACGGATTAGTACAGGGCCGGTCGGTGGGCGAGTTCATTGCGACCAAGATCAGGACCAGGGCAGATTCTAATTGAGTGGCTACCTTTACCGCAAGGCGCAGAAGAGGTCCGGAACTTCCTGATCTAAAAAATAATTAATGTATTCACATTGAAGTGCAGAACGCCGGTAATATCCGGCAGTCTGCTAAATTACAGCTGGAAACGTTTGATACTGACGATCAATGATTAATGCGAAAAGTGGACCCGGGCCTGGAACCTTGTGGGGAATTGACCTGGGGGGCACAAAGATTGAAGGTATTGTCTTGAGGTCGGCAGAAGATCCGGAAGTCTTATTCCGTGACAGGGTTCCGACCGAAGCAGATAAGGGGTATAGGCATATTCTGGGACAGGTCGAAAAGCTTGTCGGCTCGATGGAGGCGGCGACAGGCAACAAGCCTTTGCGCATCGGATTTGCCACGCCTGGCGTACTTGACCCGAAGTTTGGCTTGATGAAGAACTGTAATACGGTAACCATGAATGGCCAGCCGATGAAAGCCGACCTTCAAACACATCTTGGAATCTCCGTAGAGATCGCGAACGACGCAGATTGTTTCGCGCTCGCTGAAGCCAGATTCGGTGTTGTAAAGGAACAATTTCCCGGTGCCGGCGTTGTGTTCGGCGTGATACTGGGCACCGGCGTGGGTGGCGGTATTGTTGTCCACAACAAACCAATAGCGGGATTACAGGGCATAGCGGGGGAATGGGGGCACAATTACCTCGACGAATCGGGGGGACCGTGTTATTGCGGTAAATCCGGTTGTGTGGAAAAAGTAATTTCCGGACCCGCTCTTGAACAGTATTATATAAAAGAGACAGGCGTTAAAAGAACATTGAAAGAGATCGTCTCCCTGTCAGCGTCCAACGCAGACCCTGGAGCAACTAAAACAATGGTGAGATTAGCCGACTTCTTCGGAAAGGCACTAAGCGTTGTGATAAATATCCTGGATCCTGACGTCGTGGTGATTGGAGGGGGCGTAGGCAACGTGGATCTGATATATACGGCGGGAATAGAGTCACTTCGAAAGAATGTTTTTAACGACAGGCTTGATACACCTGTAGTGCGCCCGTTGCTTGGTGATAGTGCAGGGGTTTATGGCGCCGCATTTCTGTTCAATTGAGATAAGTGGGATTTATTATGGTGGAAAGTAGCAGTAGTAAATAATACATTGATGAAACAAATAGCAGTGATAGGACCCATACCAAGGGATCATATAGTCACCCACCAGGGTGATCTGATCCAGAAGTGGGGATGTGTTACGCATCCGGTTGTTGCACTTTCTGTCCTGGCAGGAAAGGAGATTGAAGTCATCCCCGTTAGTCATCTACGGAATGTCGACGTTGATAATGTAAAGGAGGTATTTCGCGGATACGATGGTATAAATATGAAACACATGTCAAGCAAGAACGATCAGGGCGATATCATTAGCCTCAAGTTTGTTGATATGAACAATCGCATAGAGCGGCAGACAGGCTTTATGGATCCGATCATGCCTGCGGATGTAAAGAATCTGCTCAATTGCAAAGTATTCGTGTTCATACCGATCAGTGATTATGAGATCTCACTGGATACGCTGAAATTTTTAAAGGAGAACAGCAAGGGAATAATCATTTTTGATGCACACGGACCGACGACGGCTTGCCTGTTCACCGGCGAGCGGCAGCGCAAATTCTGGATAGACCGCGATCAATGGCTGCCCTTCATAGATGTCCTTAAAATGAACCTTGAGGAGGCACATGCTTGCTGGTTCAAAAAGGAGTATGAAACCCGTGACTATTACGTAGAAACCGAGGAAGTCGACCGTGATACCCTTCGCGCATTCGCTGTGCATTGCCTTAACATGGGTGTGAAGTGCGTGTACATTACTGTCGATTCGCGCGGTTGCCTGACATACTTTAAATCCAAAGGAAAGCTCGTGGAAGAAATGGTGCCGGCCGTTAAGGTGGAGAATGTTGTGGATACTACGGGCTGCGGCGATTCTTTTGCCGGCGGCGTAGGATTCGGTCTGCTTCAGAAACCTTATGATTACATCGGTGCTGCCCGTTATGGAAATACACTTGGAGCCTTACGGACCCAGGGAAAGACTTTTGCAGTGTTTAAATCACTAGAGGAAACAAATAGGATCATCAGCGAAACTTATTCCTAAAGATGGCTTCATTTGGCACCTTCGCTTAAAATAATTACGCTGCTTTGATAAAGGCTTGCATTTTCGACCTGGACGGTGTGATTGTAGATACCGCACATTATCATTACCTGGCCTGGAAAAGGTTAGCCACAGAGATGGGCATACCTTTCACTGAACAGGACAATGAGCGCCTGAAAGGGGTGAGTCGCAAGCGTTCGCTTGATATAATTCTTGAATTAGGTGGCGTTACGCTCAGCGACCTAAAAAAAGAGCGGCTGGCTGCAGCAAAGAATAATTGGTTTGTGGATTATCTGAATCATATGTCACCGGATGAAATCTTCCCCGGCATTAAATCGTTGCTTCAGCGCCTTCGTAAAACCGGCATCAGGGTAGCGCTCGCGTCGAGCAGCAGGAACGCGAATAAGGTCGTTGAGCTCTTAAACATCAAGGATAAATTCGATATCATTGTTGATGGTACAATGGTGGTGAATTCAAAACCGGATCCTGAAATATTTTTGCTGGCTGCTTCAAAACTTCGCATCGTTCCGGAACATTGCCTGGTGTTTGAAGACGCCAAGGCCGGTGTGGAAGCGGCATTGGCGGCCGGCATGAAGTGCGTTGGCATAGGGTCACCGTTGCAGTTAGGTAGCGCCAATAAGGTAATTGCCAGGGCTGCGGACTTTCCCTTAGAATACCTGGAACAACTTTAAGAAATAATCTATCAATATCATCGGACAACGACTTTTTAATCATGAGAGAGTATCTTAAACATCACGAATGGCAGATCATCGAAGAAGGTCTTGACCCCCATAACAACCTGGTTTCAGAAAGCATCTTCAGCCTTGGGAATGGACGCATGGGACAACGGGCAAATTTTGAAGAGGAGTATTCAGGTGAGACACTGAAGGGCAGTTACGTAGCGGGCATATATTATCCGGATAAAACCCGTGTAGGGTGGTGGAAGAATGGATACCCCGAGTATTTCGCGAAGGTGTTGAACGCACCGAGTTGGATTGGCATAAGAATATCCATAGAAAATCAGAAGCTTGATCTGGCGAAATGC
>JANNPM010000225.1:0-4144 GCA_031400145.1 Chryseolinea sp.
TTTCAGTGATCACGCGAGGGGTTGGATGTGCCGACAACCTCGACGGAAGCTGAAAAATATGGAAGGCTGTCTTTTGGTATCTTGTTGAAGAACTTCTTTACTTCGGAAGGCGTCACAGATACATCCTTCGTCATCTCCTCCTCCATCTTGCTCACGATCATCTGCTCCCTGATTTGATCGCGTAATTCCAGCCGCACCTGCTCCATTGTCTTTCCATAAAGCGCTTCCAGTTCATTTTCGGTGCGTCCGGATTGAGACATGATCATATCCATGCGGTTCTGAGTGTTGAGGTCCACCTCACCGTCCAGTACAACAACAGAGTCAATTTCCGCCTTGGCCAGCATCAGTTTGTTTCTCACCAGCATGGCCAGGTATTGGCACCTCGCCTGCTGTGATGGTGAGCCGCCGTTGGTAAGGTAGTCCTGATATGCACGCTCCAGCTCGGAGCGTATAACGATGTAGTTGTCGACTTTGGCGATGATTTTATCTACCACGAAGCCATTATCAGTTTGGATCTCAGGAATAACCTCCTGGGCCAATGCACTACTGGCACAAATACCCGCGATGGCGATAAGGCAGTAGATTTTCATCAATGGAACAACTCTCATATTATTTATAAACTTCAAAATCCTTTTGATCGAGTGCATAATTGTAAACCTCATCCTCCAGCTTTTTCGCCAGCTCCACTTTGCGCTTATTCAATACAATGTTACGGATATCATCCTTCACAAACTCAAGTGGCGATACATTGTCGGAGATCCTGTATTGTCCCACTTTCAAAAAATAAAGATACGTATCATCCGACGTTTCAAAGTAGGGATTTGACTTGAGGAACTGAATTTTGTTCGGTATTTCCGCAAGCGGTGAGTTTTTGACCAGTTCGTCGAATACAACCCAATCAGTACCTGAAATGTGGTAGGCTACAGAAAAGCTGAGACAATAAGACTTTAATTCAAATTCGTCCTTCTCACGGCCGGAAAAAAGCAGCGCCTTGATCTTGCCTGTGCGCGGCGCATTTTTGGGCACCTTGATGAAGGCACCCTGCACAATGTTCTGCTTCAGCACGAAGTTATCAATGTTGGCTTTGTAATATGTTGCAATCTCCTTTTCAGATACCGCCGTATCCAAATGTTGTTTGACGTAAAACGCCTGGTATTCATAGGCAATAATGCTATACCTGTAATCAAGGACCTTGCGCTCTACCGCAGTTTCGTTTATATCCATTTTTCGCGATGCTTCCTGTATTAAAAGCTGCTTTCTGATCCATGTGTTGATGTATGCCTCGATAAGACGGGTGCTGTCCTGAGCCGGCGTTCCCGGCGCAACAATTCCGGCAAGCTCCTCTTTATAGAGGTAAGAACCATTGGCCTTCGCCGCAGGATGCCGTTCCCCATCGTCATTAGGGTTATCGCCCTTCATTTTAATCAATTCACATCCTGAGAGCGAAGCGCAAAACAGCACTTTGAAAGCCGCCTTTGCAATACCACAGAGAGCGTCATTTGGCTTGTAATGTTTGAATAACGTGCTGCTTGCCTTTTCCATTAACCTTTACGGAGTACTTCTTTTTTAATTTTTCAAGCCACTTTTTCTCCATATCGGCCTGATAATCGGATATTACGGACGGTCGTGCTTCCTCAAATGACATTACGCCCTGTGGCAGTATATCCTTAATCCACGCAAGGTAATACATTCCCTTATTCTCCGCGGAATAAACGCCTTTTGCCCAGGTGATCTTGTCAAAAATCTCCTTTTCGTCTTTTTTGAAATAACCCGCCTCCATTTTGCTTTTGCTTTCGATGACAAATTCCTGGATTTTGCGCTCGTCCCCAGCCTTTATCAATCCTTCCAATGTTGTCGTCGCATCACGGGACGCGGTTTCATACACCACTGCCTTAGCCCGTTCAGTTGCCTGATACTTCGATGCATTCGCGTGGTAGAATTTGCGCTGACCTGTAGAATCGTTCGCAGCTTTGTTCCACACTTCCTTTTCCATGATCTCAAAAAGGAGAATTCCTTCGTAGTATTCCTTCAGGAGATAACTATACGTCGGCGTTTCCGTGATAATGTCTTGTTCCAGCGATTCAATGATGTTCAGCTCCACGAAATTGTTGTAAAGCTGCTCCATGAGTTTTGCCGGCGGACCTGCCTGCTGAAGCCGGGTACTCCGGACGTAAGCAAAAAAATCTCTGTCGGTAAATACCTTTTTTCCAAGACTGAATAACGGCTGCGCCTCCACGCCCGACGGCGCCTTCCATTGTCCTTTCAGCAAACTGGAATCCGCAAGCAGCAGCACTCGTCCCTTTTCAGATTGATTCTCTATATATCCGAACCGCTTTCGGAGTTTATCCTGAAGGGCTAACTTAGACAGGCTGGTCCTTTCATCGCGGGCCACGCGCGTTTTCAGTGTGGTGTATAGTGACTCATAGGAGGCAAGCGGAATTTTTTTCTCAAGGCGTAGAATGTGCCAGCCATACTGTGTCTTTACCGGGTCTGAAACATCACCGACTTTTTGCAGCTCAAAAGCGGCTTTCTCAAATTCTGGCACAGCGCCCATGCCGCCTGCTCCGAAGGGCCTCAGCTTACCACCCTGATCCTTGGTAGCTGGATCCTCCGAGTATTGTTTGCACGCTTCATTCCAGGACACGCCACCCTGAAGCTGTTCATAAATGTTGAAAATAGAACTCCTGGCAACCTCCTGATCTTGTTCGCTACGTGTACGCACCATGATATGCGAAACCTCCACCTCGCCGCGCGAAGGTCTGCGGTCCGTCACTTGTATAAGGTGATAACCAAACCTCGTTCTGACAGGCTGGCTAACATCACCAACGTTGGCGCCATACGCGGCATTTTCAAAAGGGTATACCATCTGAAGCGCGGTGAAGTATCCGAGGTCTCCACGATTTGTTTTGCTTGAAGGGTCGTCAGAATTTTGCATGGCTTCTTTGGCAAAGTCACCGTTAGCTGAGATGCGGCCCCCTGATCGTCATCGCCTTTTTGTATGCTTCCAAAGTATCAGATGGCGTGGCATCAGCCTTGACCGCAATGAGGAGATGAGATGCCCTCAATTCCTCACGCATCCTGTTATAAGTCAGCCTGATCAGACTGTCGGTAAGTGAATTATCCGGCAGGTAGGGTTTACGTAGCTCTGCGCGATAAGAGTTGTATTCCTTTTTAAAGGCCGCGGTGGTATCCATTCCGCGTTGAACGGCCTCCCTTACCTTTAGCTTGAAGTCAGTAAACAGCTTAAGATATTCTTCAATCTTCGCGGCTGTGAATTCATCGGGCCTGTTCTGATGATTCTTGCGATATAAGTAGACGAACTCCTCTGTTGATACACTATTGCCTCCAACAGAAAAAATAATTTCCTCTTTCTTCCCGCCCTGCTTTTTGTCCTTTCGCTGGGCCTCGCACAACGTGATAATCGCAACCCACAGAAGCATTGCAGAAAATAATTTCAACATAAGGATTTAGAATTTATTCAAAGTTAACGCTCTTGGAAAGGCGACAGACATTCTTCTCCCCGAATTTCTTGTATTCGATCTTGTCCATAATTGACTTGACAAGCCTTATCCCAAGCCCACCCTTTCTTTTTTCATTGACTATGCTATCCAGCGCCGGCGTTGCAAAATGATTGATGTCGAAGACCGTGCCGTCGTCTATGATCTCAAATACCAAAGGATGATGTTTCTCCACGTGGATATTAAGCTCGAACAGATCGTCTGGATTACAGTGGTGTGCATGAATCATCAGGTTTGAGCACATTTCGTCCAGCGCAAGCACGATCTCGCTGATCTCAAGATCGGAAATATGGTGATTCTTCAGGGAGACCCTGATAAAATCCCGTACCTCTTTCAGGTTTTCGATGCTACAACCGATTTTAACCTTATAGTTCATGGACGATCCTCTTTGCTTGTGCTTTGTCTTTGCCGATTTGAAGGAGCTCATTCAAACCCAGAATACTGAAGGAGCTGCGGACCTGAACTTTAGGAATATTGTTGATAGCCATGACCAGCTTTTCGTCCTTAGCGCCAACGACCACCAAAATTGATCCGGTCATGTTTAGCTTGGCAAGTAATTTTGCGACTACTGAAGTTTTGGCGTCTTTAGAATCTAAAGATTCTATTACTGACAACTTGCCAGCTTG
>JANNPM010000266.1:0-4618 GCA_031400145.1 Chryseolinea sp.
AACACACCGATCTGCACGACATTAAAGAACCAGAAGATAATCAGCTGACAATGTTTGACTTATAACGCAACGCTAGTGACCTATTTAATAATCTCAAAACCTCATCCCGAAAACAATACCCTTGTTCCTTTTTCTTTGAAACAACAATATCTACCTTTCACCAATATCTCGTCATACTTGCGCCCGCGCCCGTTCGTGCGTTTCCTATTCGTCGTTGAGGGTATTCGCCGGATTCATCGATGCTACCGAGAATACTTTGTAGCCAATGGCAAGGAACGATATGGTAAACAACAAACCGATTGATATTACAAAAGTTATTGGATTAACTCCTTGATAGTACTTCCAGATGCTGCTGATGATCATGTTAGAAATAGAATAACTTGCCCATGAACCGAGACCGCAGGCAGCAACGAGAATGATCACGAATTCGGTATTCACGATCCACGTTATGTTAGACACCGATGCTCCCAGAATCTTTCGCACACCGATTTCCTTCATTCGCCTGATAACATTCAGCGAGACCAGCGCGAATAGTCCGGTTGCTGAAAGCAGTAAAGCAATTGCTCCTAGAAAAGCGTACGTGTACATGGCGCTATGATTCAGATCGACCACCCTCTGAAGGTCAGACGCCAGCATGTGGCCGGTATACAAGCGATTCTGAAATACTTTGTTCCACTCGTCTGCCATATATTGATTAACAGACAATATATTGGAAGCACTTGCGCTGACAACCACCTGCTTATATTTATCCGGCAATACGTACCGGACGATCATTGGTTCCATTTCTCTCCATAATCCCGCTGTGTATACATCTTTTACCACTCCAATCACGAACAACTTGACGGTATCCTTCCAGATGATTTCTTTGCCGACTGGTTGCTGCCATCCGAATACGTTAGCCATTTTCTGCGTGATGATGACAGATTCCTTCTCGTCGGTCCCGGAATCTTTAATAAAATCCCTACCCTCTATTAGCTCAAGACCCATCGCATTGAGATAGTTTTCGCCTACATGAATAACAACCACCTCCGCTTGTTTGGAATCATGCTTTACGGGCCCATGTTCTGGGCTGGAAAAAATTCCGTTCTGCGCGCCTGCAATAGCCAATATCTGAGGATTTGATCTCAGCGCATTATGGTAGGTGTCGAACTCACTTTGATTGTTTACTGAGGCGATTACCGAACCACGGATGTTAAAGCCGAGGTCATAATTCTCCTGATATCTTGCGTTCTGCATAAATGCTATGGCATTGACTACGGCAATAAGCGAGAAAGCGAATTGAAGCGCCAGTAATACACGCGTGAAGTAATTTGTACCGCCAAACCTGAGCTTTCCCTTCAAAATACTTACGGGTTGAAACTTGCTGACATAGAGAGCTGGATAACTTCCTGCTAGAACGCCTGTAAATACAAGTATGCCACCGAGAAACAGAAAAACTGAAGGAGCTTCAACGTAATTTGCTCCGATATAGATATTGTTTCCCGAGATAATATTCCAGCCGGCAATTAAAGAGTCAGCCAGGCCAACGCCAACCAGCAATGATAAGAAGCAAATAAATGTTGTTTCACCAATAAATTGAAAAACCAGCTGCGTTCTCCTGCTGCCCATAACTTTGCGGATGCCAATCTCTTTGAGTCTTCTCGAGGAAATCGCGATCGCCGTATTGGTGAGGTTGAAGCACGCTATCAGGAGGATCAATGTAGCCATTACAACGGCTCCGCTGATTGCCGAAATCGGCGGCGCTTCCCACGTCGTGGAACGTATGTCCTCCGCTCTGTCGCGATGCGCCATGGTAGTCAGCGGATCAAGTGTAAATTCTTCAACCTGAAAGTCGTCTCTTACCTTATTATTATTCGCGACGTATTGCTGAAGCTGTTGCTGTACCTTGTCGACGCGACTGGTGTTGTTGATCTGAACAAATAAACTACAAGTTTGCTTCCAGTCATCGTCGAGCATACCTGGTTGCTCATCCTTGTAACTTTCGAAACTCATGTAAGCGGCGCCGGCTTTTTTGTAGAAGCTTGAATTTGGTGGCGGTTCCCGGAATACGCCTGATACTTTCACTTCCTTCTTATCCGTTCCATAAACTTGTGTAATCGTTTTTCCCATGGCGTTATCTGGTGTACCAAACAAACGGGCGGCCATGAGTTCGCTGATCATGACACTTGTTTTATCCGTCAGGCCCGACGAGTTTCCCTCGATAAACTCCCATGTGAACATTTCGAAGAATGCGGGATCGACATAGGAGAGTTGTGATTCGAAAAGTTCATCTGCGCGCTTAAAATTAGATTGGGAGGATGCGTATCTTGTTACCTTATCAACATCCTGAAAAGTTTTGTCAACGATCTCACCTAGTGGGAAGGCGGCGTAGCCATAACGGGTGAGGGTGTTCTCAAATTGTCGGACAGCGCCAACGCGAAAAATCTTAGCGCCATTGCTGTGGATGTCATCAAACGTTGAGTCATATTGATGGGCAAGGAAAGCAACAATACAACTTGCCACGGCAATGCCCATACCGAATACGTTGATGATCACAAATAACTTGTTCTTCATCATTCCGCGAATAGCGATAAGAAGATAGCTTTTTAGCATGAATTCCTCTTTCCAATTAGAGTGCCACGGCGATACCCACCGCTTGGTATCAATTTGCACTTTATAAAAAAAATGTCGTTCACTCGCGCACGAAGGTGATCGCTTGCGACCACTAAAGGCCTTGGCGCTACGATATCGTTGATTTAACTGGTCTAACTTTCACTTCAGTACCTCAGATGTTTCACCGTCATTCCTTTATTGATCAGTTGTTTTAAAGAGTCGATGCCGATCTTGAGGTGGGTTTCAACGAATGTTTTGGTGACGATGGAATCGCTCACCTCGGTTTTCACACCTTCAGGAACCATTGGTTGATCTGAAATTAGCAATAGGGCACCCGTTGGAATTTTATTCGAAAAGGCTGTCGAGAAAATTGTAGCGGTTTCCATATCAATAGCCAATGCCCGAATACGTCGAAGGTATGCTTTAAAAGAATCGTCCCACTCCCATACGCGTCGGTTGGTCGTGTATACGGTACCCGTCCAATAGTCCTGACTATAATCCCGTATCGTGGTTGAGATTGCTTTTTGAAGCGCAAATGCGGGAAGGGCGGGCACTTCAGGTGGAAAATAATCGTTCGACGTACCCTCACCGCGGATGGCTGCAATAGGCAGGACCAGATCGCCGATCACGTTGCGCTTTAATCCGCCACATTTGCCTAGAAATACTGCGGCCTTAGGCTTTACAGCACTAAGGCAATCCATTATTGTTGCAGCATTCGGACTGCCCATGCCGAAATTGATAATCGTTATGCCCTCTGCCGTGGCGCTCCTCATGGCGCGGTCGAGGCCATTCACTGGCACGTTATGCCATGATGCAAACAACGTGACGTATTGATCAAAATTGGTCAGCAGAATGTATTCACCGAACTGATCCAGCGGTTTGCCGGTGTATCGGGGCAGCCAGTTTTCAACAATCTCTTCTTTTGTCTTCATGCCCGAAAGTAGTAGAAATCCTGAACAGACGAATATCAAAAAACACGAGCAGGGGAGAAGTTGAAAAAATAGTTTATTTGCGGGCATGATAACCCTTAATCTTCCGGCCTACGACTATGTGATAAAGCGCGAATCGGGGAAGGTATTTATTTTAGACCTGCTGCGAAAGAAGTATCTGGTCCTGACCCCAGAAGAATGGGTCAGGCAACATTTCATAAACTACATGGTCAATGTGCTCGAATACCCGAAAGCATTGATCAAGGTGGAGGGCGGTCTGAGCTTTAATCAGTTAAAAAAGCGGTCGGATATCGTTGTCTTTAACCGGGCGGGTAACCCATGGATGTTGATTGAATGCAAGGCGCCCGAACAAAGGCTCCGGCAACTCACGATCGAACAGGCAGCGGTATACAATCACACATTAAGGGCACAGCATATCGTCATTACCAACGGCATGACACATATCTGCTACGAGATAAACTGGGCAGAAGGTACAACGGTTCAGCGCCGATCACTACCGGTGTTCAATTGAACTGGCAACGTATTGAGTGGTATTAATATTCCGTGAATGGGTCTTAGAGGAACTTCTTCACATCACTATATGACAAAGAGAACGTATCCGCCACGGCTTTATAGACAACCTCTCCTTTAACAATGTTCAACCCGCTCCGCAGCTCGAGATTGCCCTGCGCCGCCTCTTTCCATCCCTGGTTTGCCAGCACGATCGCGAAAGGCAAGGTTGCATTGGTTAATGCGAGCGTTGATGTATAGGGTACAGCTCCTGGCATATTCGCTACGCAGTAGTGGACAACATCATCGATGATGTATGTCGGATCCTCGTGCGTTGTTGGCCTGCACGTTTCAATACATCCACCCTGATCTACGGCGACGTCTACAAGCACAGTTCCGGGCCTCATCGATTTCAGCATGTCACGGGTGATCAGCTTGGGCGCTTTCGCTCCAGGCACCAGCACACCACCGATAATAAGGTCTGAGTCTTTGATCATTTCGCGGATCGTATATTCATTTGAAACAATGGTACGCACATTTTTTGGCATGACATCGTCGAGATAGCGCAGTCTGTAAATGTTGAGGTC
>JANNPM010000291.1:0-16615 GCA_031400145.1 Chryseolinea sp.
CCCATGATAACAGATCTTGAGGCGTTGCACCCTGTCTTCAGAGACAAGATCATCGACCTTATCGCAATTTGCAAGACGAACGGCATTCAGCTGGCCGTCGTTGAAACTTACAGGACGCCGGCCAAGCAACATGAGTACAAGACAATGGGCAAGCATTATACGAGCTCCGGCGCCGGCAAGTCCAAGCATCAGTATGGTTTAGCGATAGATGTCGTGCCGTTAATAAACAACACCGCTGTATGGGACAATACTGCGCTTTGGCGGAAAATAGGGATGGCTGGAGAAAAACTAGGGATGCGCTGGGGAGGACGTTGGAAGAAACCTTATGATCCCGGGCATTTTGAATGGACTGGCGGCCTCACATCGGCACACCTTTACCAGGGCATCTTCCCTGCAATACCCAACGCCGAAGACCTATACCCATGCCTGACGGAAGACTTGAGGATGTTGTCCAGGTATTGGAATGAGTGGGAAGTGGCGCAGAGCGCAATTACGAGGAAGTAGTGCGTTAGTCATGAGTCGGAGCGACGTCGCTGATCTAGCAGGAACTCCGACCCCGCGCCCGCGTCAGTCCTTCAAAATCCTTAACTCCACCCGTCGGTTCATCGATCTCGCCTCTTGTGTCAGTTCATTTGCCAGTGGCTGCGTTCCTCCAAATGCTTTCGTCTTGATGCGATCCTTTGCGATGTTCTTCGAGACGAGGTAGCGTTTCACAGCATCAACCCTGTCCTGGGAAAGCGCCAAGTTTGCCTTGGAGCTACCTTGATTGTCCGTGTGGCCCTCCAGTTGGATTACGATCTTGGTATTTTCTTTCATCATCTGACTTACCTCATCAAGCTCTGCAAATGATTTTGGATCAATCGTCGATTTTCCTTGCGCGAATATCAGGTGGGTCAATCGCATCGTCAGCCCGGAAGGCGTCAATGAGATGTCACGCATAACTTTTTTCTGCTCGTTGATGTCCTTTGGATCCACAATCACGGTGCGGGGATTGTAGTCTTTCGCTTCAGCCGTTATCTGATACTTCGCCGTACCAAATATTGGAAAAGAAAACGTGCTGTCGTTGAAGCGTCCGCTGATCCCCCCGGTGGGGATGCTGCTGTAGCGGATAGCTGCTTTTATACCGCGTCCCGTACGGGAATCAGAAATTTTTCCTTCAGCCAGAATTTCTTCTTCTTGCGAATAGCACGTGATACCCGATACACAAAGGATGTAAAAAATAACGGTCCGTTTCATAAATGTGATTAAGGTGAATTTATAGTTCGATTAAATATCCAGTTCGATCGTTTCCCCTACCCCAAATGCAGCCTGCTCCTCACCATCCTGTACAAGCGTAACCTTATATACCTTATGTTGCGAGAGCCGGTTACCCAGAGCTTTCCATCCCTTGACATCCACAATGTCTTCCAGGTTCACAAGGTCAGCGGCCTTTTCTTTTGACTTGGCGCTGCTTTGTTCTATCTCTACTTCTGGGCTCTCTGCGGAGGTGGCAAGTATAAGGCGTGAGCCAATTGCTTCCGAAATAAAATTAAATTCCTTATCAAGGGTTGTCGTTTCGATCTTAAAGCGTTTCACCATGTATTGCTTACTGTCACCGTCAACGTAGATCGCTGACACTGGACGGCTGGGATTAAATTTTTCAACAAGCAGTGTTTTTTCCGGATCAAAACGATTAGTGATCTCATAATTGGTGATCTTATAGCTGCCGTTTCGTGTGAATGTTATGAGGCGGTCCTCGCCATCGAACTTACCGAGATACTTCCCTCTGCGATCTCTGTTAAGTCTTCCAGCGTGCTCGTCGTACCATAAATTCAGCTTGCTTAAGGTGGAAGTTCCAGCCTTGAGCAGGTCAACCTTTTTTATGGGATATTTTGTTATAGTATTGCCGCGGGCACCACGACCTTTTATCTCCAGCTCTGAAAAATCAAATTCAAATACCTTCTTCCGGGCAGTGCTGCTTTGCGAGATCTTGACCTCCACGGATTCTGCTTCTCCATTCGTGTTACCCGTAACGTAGTGAATGCGTGAATTCCTATCATCCGTAGCGATAGGATATTCTTTATCCCGGGTGATGCCGGGGACAGTGAACCTCTTGGCAAATCCCTTGCCTGTCTTGCCGTCGGTATAGATGACGTTGTAGACCATCCGGTCATCGCCCTTTTTCCATATTCCGACAAACATGATGTCCTTACCCATAAAAACCTTGTCGGCAATTCTAGACACCCTCGCCTTTCCATCCTTGCGGATGGCAATGACGTCGTCGAGCTCAGAGCAATCACAGACATAAGCGTTGTTCTCATCACGCTTGAGGCCATAGCCGATAAACCCGTCAACCTTATTGACGTACAATTTTTGATTGTTAGCGATAACATCCAACGCCGTTACGGACTGGAAGCTTTTGATCTCTGTTTTCCGCTCTCTGTTCTTTCCATACTTCTCCAACAAATTCTGAAAGTAGGCAATGGCATAATCAGTTACATGCCTGAGGTGGTGCTCGGTTTCTTTTAATTCCTTTTCTAGATCACGGAGCATCTCATCAGCTTTGAATGCGTCGAACTTCGAGATCCTCTTGATCCGGATCTCGGTCAAACGAACGATATCTTCACGTGTTATTTCACGGTAGAATTTCTTTTTATGCGGCTTCAGGCCTTTATCAATTGTGTCAATTACTTCCTCCCAGCTTTCAGCTTCTTCGATGTCTCGGTATATGCGCTTCTCTATAAATATTTTCTCGAGTGAAGAAAAGAGAAGCTTTTCCATCAATTCTCCCTTTCGAATCTGCAACTCCTGCTTAAGCAGCGCGGTGGTTTCGATGGTGTTGTATTTGAGTATCTGACCAACGGGCATGAACTGAGGTTTGTCCGCGACGATCACACATGCATTCGGCGAGATACTAATCTCGCAATCTGTAAAAGCATACAGCGCGTCCAATGCAATCTCGGGTGACTGTCCGGGCTGCAGGACGATCTGTATCTCAATGTCTTTCGCGGTGTTGTCTATGACCTGTTTCACCTTGATCTGACCCTTTTCACTTGCCTTCACGATGGATTCCATCAACGACGTGGTGGTGGTACTGAAAGGAATCTCCCGGATAATGAGTGTTTTCTTGTCGTGTATCTCGATTTTAGCCCTGACCTTAATCTTTCCGCCGCGCAATCCCTGATTGTAGTCTGCGAAATCCGCGATTCCACCCGTAAAAAAATCCGGATATATCTTCGGGTTCTTACCCTTTAGAATATCAATAGAAGCCTTGATCAACTCGCAAAAGTTATGGGGCAAGATCTTGGTAGAAAGGCCTACGGCAATCCCTTCTACGCCCTGCGCCAGTAATAGCGGAAACTTGACAGGCAGCGTAACCGGCTCACGCTTGCGTCCGTCATAGCTTAACTGCCATTCCGTAGTCTGGGCGTTGTAAGCGACGTCCAGTGCAAACTTCGACAACCTTGCTTCGATATACCGCGGCGCAGCCGAGCTGTCACCTGTGCGCACATCTCCCCAGTTGCCCTGCGTTTCAATGAGCAGGTCTTTCTGTCCAATATTTACGATGGCCTCCCCTATCGATGCATCACCATGCGGGTGATATTGCATCGTGCTTCCGATGACGTTGGCGACTTTATTGAAACGGCCGTCATCCATTTCCTTTAATGAATGCATGATACGGCGCTGGACAGGCTTGAACCCGTCTTCAATACGTGGCACTGCCCGTTCCAGAATCACGTAGGAAGCATAATCCAGAAACCAGTTTTGATACAGACCATCTATCACTATTGAATGTATAACATCGCCGTCGCCACCAGTTCCATTGCCCGCCGCATGGACTTTAGGAACGATGTCCTTCGGATTCTGCTTTTTACTCATGATCAGTTTTAAACGTTATCATAATTCACCAGGCAACACTTCAGGCCTCTTCAACCAGTGTCGCCGGCTTCTCCTCTACTACGTCCATTTCAATTCTCAGATTTTCTATGATGAAGTCCTGACGATCAGGTGAATTCTTACCCATATAGAACTCCAGTAGTTTGGCGAGGTGCCCATCGCCCAGCAACACGGGCTGTAATCTGATGTTCTCTCCAATAAATGCTCCAAACTCATCAGGTGATATCTCGCCCAGTCCCTTAAAGCGCGTAATCTCTGGTTTGCTCCCAATCTTTTGAATGGCATTGCGACGCTCTTCGTCGGTATAACAGTAAATCGTCTCTTTTTTATTCCGTACACGGAAAAGAGGTGTTTCAAGGATGAATATATGTCCCGCCTTCACTAATTCCGGAAAGAACTGAAGGAAGAACGTCATCAGCAGCAACCTGATGTGCATGCCATCAACGTCTGCGTCAGTGGCGATGATCACTTTGTTGTATCTGAGGCTTTCGATACCATCCTCAATGTTCAGCGCATGTTGCAGGAGGTTGAACTCCTCGTTCTCATATACTACTTTTTTTGTCAGTGCAAAGCAGTTCAGCGGCTTGCCGCGCAAGCTGAAGACTGCCTGTGTTTCAACGTCTCTCGATTTAGTTATCGACCCGCTCGCGGAATCACCTTCCGTGATGAAGATTACAGAGTTAACGCCTTTCTCATTCTTTTCATCGAAGTGATAGCGGCAGTCCCTCAATTTTTTATTGTGAAGATTAGCTTTCTTGGCTCTGTCATTGGCAAGTTTTTTAATACCTGCGATCTCTTTTCGCTCACGTTCAGATTGCAGTATTCGCTTCTGTAATGCTTCCGCTGTCGCGCTGTTTTTATGAAGAAAGATCTCAAGTTCCTTTGCCACGAAATCACCAACGAACGCACGTACCGATACCCCTTCCGGCGCCATGTTGGTTGAACCAAGCTTTGTTTTTGTCTGTGACTCAAATACCGGTTCCTGTACACGGATGGCAATAGCGCCTATGATGCTTGCGCGAATATCTGCTGCATCATAATCTTTTTTGAAGAAGTCACGCACGCCCTTTACAAGGCCTTCTCGAAATGATGCCAGATGTGTGCCGCCCTGCGTAGTATGCTGGCCGTTTACAAATGAGTAGTACTCTTCACCGTACTGACTCCCATGAGTTAAAGCAACCTCAATATCATCGCCTTTGAAATGGATGATCGGATACCGCAGATCTTCCGGATCTGCTTTCTGTTTAAGCAAGTCCAGCAGGCCATCTTTCGAGTAGTACTTCTTGCCATTATAATTGATTGTGAGACCAGCATTCAGGAATGCATAGTTCCACATAAGGTCTTCAAGATATTCCGGGATGAAGTGGTAATGCTTGAACATTGAATTATCGGGTTCAAACTCCACCAGTGTCCCATTCCGTTCATCACTCCTGGCCATCCTGGCGTCCAGCACCAGGACTCCCTTCTTGAATTCAGCCAGTTTGGTCTGGCCTTCCCGGAAAGCCTGTACCTTAAAATAATTTGACAGGGCATTTACTGCTTTAGTGCCAACTCCATTCAATCCTACGGATTTCTGAAACGCCCCTGAATCATATTTGGCACCTGTGTTGATCTTTGATACAACATCCACGACTTTCCCCAGTGGAATACCCCGCCCAAAGTCCCGAACCATTACACGCTGGTCAGTAATCTTTACTTCGATCGTTTTGCCATAACCCATCATGTGCTCATCGATGCAGTTATCCATGACCTCTTTTACAAGCACATAAATGCCATCGTCTTTGGAAGATCCGTCTCCAAG
The DNA here is from genome assembly GCA_031400145.1 of Chryseolinea sp. GTDB lineage: Bacteria > Bacteroidota > Bacteroidia > Cytophagales > Cyclobacteriaceae > Chryseolinea. The sequence continues at coordinate 5,678 of JANNPM010000291.1, forward strand.
CTTGCCGATGTACATGCCGGGGCGAAGACGAATATGCTCCCTCCAGTCCAGCGATTTTATGCTGGACTCGTTATATTCGAACATAGCCGAAGGTTTGTCTGCTTTTGCCATACGTCACAGAGAAATATTTGATGATCGAGAAGCCAAAAATGTTGTCAAAAAAATAAAGGTTAGACAGCTCCTTGAAAAAAAATGCTTACACAAGGCACAGCGAAAATTCCATTTTGCACAATAAAACAAATTTTGCCTTCAATTCCCGCAAGGGGGCAAATGTTTTGAAAAAGAAGGTTTTTTGCTCGATGATCATAAACAGCTCTTGGTCAGAGAGTAAAAGGTACTTACTTAAACACTCTCCTTCATGAAGAACCTCTTATATGCAACATAAAATGGCCATGCGGCGGTCCAAACAAGAAAAAGTCCCAGGCTACCATAAATAATGAAATCTATGCGCTTATAATCAAATCTTTCACCGCTGTTGAACAAGCCGATGAAGTTCATGGCTATGATGAAGAATATATTCAGTGTGATTACCAGGCCGTGAAACCATGCCCTGAAATCCATGTTCTTCATAAAAACCCTCGAAATGAAATATACCAATACATTCACTGATGCCAGCAGGCCCGTCACCATATAAAAGAAGACGTCACGATCCAAGGCCAGCGGTGTCGGTCCGTCGTCGTGAATGATCACGTTTTGGGGTAGACTAATATACGTCAGCAGCAGATTTCCCAATACCGCTATCACCGAAAGAACCCAAAGCGCCTTGAATAACTTAAGACCCATGTTTGTACATTTGGCTGCAAGTTAAACCATAAATCGCCGTGATTTTCACCCCCGCTGTACAGCTTAGCAGGATTTTTTTTATATTGGTAAGCCATGGGTGGATGACATTGGCCATTGTGCTGGTTTCATGTGGGCCTTCAACACCGAGGATCGAAGGAATAGATCTCGCGAAATGGAGGACGGACCTGAATGGTTGCGGTGAAGAAAGAGCACAGGTACTTATGCAGCTTGAACTGCAAAAGGACAAACTGCTGGGGCTCGCAGAACTTGACATTGTCGCATTGCTGGGTAAGCCAGATCGCAACGAGCTTGCCACTCGCAATCAAAAGTTTTATTATTATTTTGTTGAACCGGCAGATAAATGTAAAGGCGGTGCTGGCGATCGTGAACCTGCCCGCCTCGCCATCAGGTTCAATGCAATGGGATTAGCCAAGGAAGTCCGTGTTGAACAGCAGTATCGTGGTGAAAAGAAGTGATGAAAATCTTTAAATGAAAAATATTACTGTTGTAGGTTCCGGCACCATGGGAAATGGCATTGCCCACCTTTTTGCGCTGCACGGTCATCCGGTGGTGCTCACAGATATCCGCCAGGAAAGTCTTACGAAAGCGATGGATACCATCGATAAGAATCTTTCCCGCCAGATAGAAAAAGGTGTTATATCCGCGGACCTCAAAAAGACGGCAATAAATAACATCACCACATCAACCACATTGTCATCTGGTGTACATGACGCAGAATTAACAATTGAGGCTGCAACAGAAAACGAAGGATTAAAGATTGACATCTTCCGGGAGTTGGATCTTCATGCACCCTCCACCTGTATCTTGGCAACAAATACATCATCGATCTCCATCACAAAGATTGCTGCAGTAACCAAAAGACCTGAAAAAGTCATTGGCATGCACTTCATGAACCCTGTTCCATTGATGAAGCTTGTCGAAGTGATACGCGGATACGCAACAGGGGATGAAGTTACAAGCACTGTCATGGACCTTGCAAGAAGTCTCGGAAAGGAACCCGTGGAAGTCAAGGATTATCCTGGTTTCGTTGCCAACCGCATTTTGATGCCTATGATTAACGAGGCTATTCAGACGTTGCACGAAGGAGTTGCTGGTGTAAGAGAAATAGACGCAGTGATGAAGCTCGGAATGTCACATCCGATGGGCCCCTTGCAGCTGGCAGACTTCATCGGCCTGGATGTATGCCTTTCTATCCTGAAAGTATTGTACGAGGGTTTCGGAAACCCCAAATATGCGCCTTGCCCATTACTAGTGAAAATGGTCCTTGCGGGTCACAAGGGTATTAAAACAGGTTCCGGATTTTATTGGTATACGCGGGAAAGCAAAGAGTTGGTTGTCAGCCCATCATTTCAGGCTCATTGATTCAGCATCGTAACATCGAATGACATTCTCCTCCGCAGGCAGCTATGTGTGGTACGTTAGCTTTTTCCAATTTATTTACTTGAGTAAAAATTACATGGTTAAGGCTTCTTTTTGAGAAGATCCCTGATCTCTGTAAGTAACAGTATGTCCGCAGGCGTTACTGCCGGCGCAGCTTCCTCCTTCTTTTTAAATGTATTCATTGCCTTGATAACCAAAAAGAGCACAAAGGCGACAATCAAAAAATTTATCACCGCCGCAAGAAAATTTCCGTACTTCACCGTGCCAAATATTGTAAGCTCTTCGAGGCGCGTGAGTTTGGCTGCCTCCAGGGCGGGCTTTAAGATCAGTGGTGTAATGACATCGTCAATAAGTGAGTTCACAATTTTGCCAAAAGCTCCTCCGATTATGACGGCGATTGCAAGGTCAATGACGTTTCCCCGCATCGCAAATTCTTTAAATTCCTTTAACATAGGTAGACGGCTAATTTTAGGAAATTTACTGACTTCACGCCATGTAAGCAACAGCATTGTTACAGCTATTACGTTCTTACTGCCGCATTTATGAAAGATAATGCGAAAGCATGCAGAACATGTTAATTGGCAATGTTAAGCGGATTTTTCAGGCCGGAATAATGAGTTAGCTCCACACCTGCGCTGCCTATGAACATGGACGCGTTAATCTTTACTGGTATTCGATTCTTGTCATCGGAGAACCATGCCGTAACTGAATTTTCACCATCGAACACTTTATTCTTAGGCATCACCGGTTTGAAAACCAGCGTTCGTATTTTCCCCGCCTTGATCCTGATGATTTCCTTACCACTATAAACGATCCTGAAGTTATAAAACTCGTCTTCGAAAAATCCTTTCACCACGACGGTATCGCCGATCTTGATCCGCGACAGATTCATGTTCCGGAGATATAAAAAACCGGCCACCATGTCACGCACCTGAGACGGCGCATCGTAATACTTCGGCTCCCTCAACTTGCCGGTTTTGTTGTCCAATGTCTTCACTTCGATCTTGCGATTGGCGTGGTCGAAATTTGTCCATTCATCTTTCTTATACCTGCCTTCGCGGATAAAGCGGTAGAATTGGTGAGGGACAATCGCCGCTGTGTCGATGTAGGCACCCCATCGATCGTCGACATCCGCTACCCAATCCACCATGCCAACTGTTCTGCCTGCAACGTCGATCTTAAAACAGTCGCGATTATTTACCTTGTGATATTTTGAATCTATGGCTACGTAACCTTTCCCGACCGTAAAGACGCCGTAGGTCATCTTAAAATTTAGTGATTCACCGCGGCGAAAGCTTTCGTTTTTCACCGGCGGGTAGATATCATTTTTGAACACGAAGCCGCAGAGCACAGCAAGCAGGAACAGCATGAAACACGCTCTCGTCATCATTTATTTTCCAAATTTACGCAAACCGACCTACTCATGCGTAACTATGCTGCAAAATTCAAAGGATATGCCCGGTCCTGTAGTCGATCAAACCGAAACATTATTGTCTCGAAGTGCCTCATTTAATGAAGTTTTTTTATCCGTACTTTCCTTACGCTTTCCAATGATCAGTGCACAAGGTACTTGATATTCTCCAGACGGAAATTTCTTAGTATAAGAGCCCGGAATTACCACAGATCGATCCGGAACGCTTCCCTTGTGCTCCACGGGATCTTTTCCCGTAACATCTATTATTTTGGAGCTTCCGGTCAGTACCACATTTGCGCCAAGCACTGCCTCTTTCCCGATACGGATACCTTCCACAACAATGCATCTTGAACCAATAAATGCACCGTCTTCAACAATCACCGGCGCAGCCTGTAGCGGCTCGAGGACGCCCCCGATCCCCACGCCACCACTCAGGTGGACATTTTTGCCTATTTGGGCGCAGCTTCCGACCGTTGCCCAGGTATCAACCATGGTTCCCTCGTCTACATAAGCGCCGATGTTTACGTACGATGGCATTAGGATAACGCCTTTGCTCAGATAAGCACCATATCGGGCGATAGCGTGCGGCACCACTCTCACGCCAAGTTCTTTATAATTTCTCTTTAGCTTAATCTTATCATAAAATTCGAACGGCCCGACTTCAATAACCTCCATTTGCTGAATAGGGAAATATAGAATAACAGCTTTTTTGATCCACTCATTTACCTGCCACCCATCGGCTTTGGGCTCAGCAACCCTAAGCGCACCTTTATCCAACATTTCCACAATTGTGCGCACCGTCTCCTGGTGCTCCGATTGCTGAAGCAGGGTGCGTTCGTCCCAGATTTTTTCGACGCGTTCTTTCAATTCCATTATCTTGTATTTTATCCACCATGCAAGAAATAAAAAAAAAGAAGAATAGTCCTTGCTTCCATTTTGAAACCGGTGAGCGATCCGAGGATGTTTAAAAAGCTTGGCGTAACGTTGTCGAAGCAATACGACGTCCATGTAATCGGTCACTTTACCCGCCAACTCGCGTGTGGTGAAATTATAACGCAACATCCGCTCGGGCCGTTCAATCGAATTAGTCTTTCACGGATCCTTGCTCCCCTCGTCGTCCTTATAAGAATAATTCGAATAAAACCTTCAATGTTCATCGCTTGTACACATGAGCTCCTTATTGTTGCCACGGTTGCTAAAATTATTACCGGCTGCAGGATCGTCTATGACGTTCAGGAAAACTACGCCGGAAACATACGTTATGGCGCCGCTTTTCCAGCGATGCTGCGTCCTATGCTGGCGGTCTATGTGCGTTCTAAGGAATGGATTTTGTCAGGAATGTGTCAGCACTTTTTCCTGGCGGAGAAGCATTATCAGCAAGAGCTTGCATTTGTTCGCCGGCGTTGTACCGTCCTGGAAAATAAAGTGAAGCGAGACGACATTGTGACAAACAAAAACAACAGAGACAAAAATAAGATACGGCTATTATTTAGTGGAACCATCGCTGAAACCACAGGGGCGTTTATTGCTATTGGTGTCGCTACGCACCTGAACAAAATAGACCCGAGGGTTGAGTTGCTCATGATGGGCTATGCAGCGCAGCCCGCCGTAAGGTCCAGACTGACAGAGGCGGTGCAGCACAAATCCTTTATCTCACTAAAGGGTATTGACGATATTGTACCCCATGAAGAAATCGCGCAGGCGATAGCGTCTTCAGACTTCGGTTTCATCTCCTACCCGCCAAACAGATCCACAGCATATTCAATGCCGACGAAGTTATTTGAGTATTTAGGAAATCGGTTGCCCGTTCTTCTCATCGGGCATGAACCCTGGGTGGAGTACTGTAAAACATATCCCGCCGCGGTCGTATTCGATCCGTGGGAATTGGATCCTGACGGCTTGCTTCGCGAAATGATGCAAACAAATTTCTACCAGCACGCCCCGACGGATGTATATTGGGAATCTGAGGAGGAAAAGCTATTAAATGCAACAGCAGCTGTGATTTCTGGTCTCAACAACCGTTCGCATGTGTGCTGATGATAGCGGGGTTAAAAAGGTCATGTGCAGTCATAATTTAAATCCCTAAATATTTTTTTAGGCTGGTCTAAACGACTATTTTTACAGACTTTGTCCAGCCTAAGCGTTACATGGAAGTTGGAAATACAGCACAGCGAAAGTCTCTCAGCGAGGTCCACGGGTCGGTAGATATAACGAACCGCACGGGATGGCGGAAGGCGCTGGCGTTCATGGGGCCGGCGTATCTTGTCAGTGTAGGTTACATGGATCCGGGTAACTGGGCCACGGACATCGCGGGTGGAAGCAAATTCGGGTACGCACTTATTTGGGTACTGCTGATGAGTAACATGATGGCCCTACTGCTTCAAAGCCTCAGCGCTCGTCTGGGTTTGGTCAGGCAGCTTGACCTGGCACAGGCGTCACGGGGAGCGTATAGCCGTCCAGTAAACTTTTGCCTGTGGATACTGGCGGAAATAGCTATCGCCGCCTGCGATCTTGCCGAAGTTCTGGGAATGGCTATAGGCCTGCAACTGCTCTTCGATCTCCCGTTGATATGGGGCGTAAGTCTCACGGTGCTCGATACCTTGCTCCTGTTATTATTGCAAAGCTATGGCATGCGCAAGATTGAGATATTCATCATCGGCCTTGTTAGCATTATTGGTGGCGCGTTTGTGATGGAGATGATACTCGCTAAGCCGGATGCGGGTGCGCTCGTAAAAGGATTTATTCCGACGCTGCCAACGGAAGAAGCATTATATATTGCTATTGGTATCATCGGGGCTACGGTGATGCCGCACAACCTGTACCTTCACTCTTCCCTCGTGCAGACGCGACGGATAAATACATCGGAACAAGGTGTCTGGTCCGCAATTAAATATAACTTCATTGATTCGGCGATTGCGTTAAATGCTGCGTTCTTTGTGAATGCTGCTATTCTGGTCCTTGCGGCATCTACTTTTTTCATGGCGGGAATGCACGATGTGGCTGATATCCAGGATGCGCACCGACTGCTTTCACCGTTACTAGGTTCCGCGCTGGCCCCTACCCTGTTTGGAGTAGCGCTCGTAGCCGCAGGACAAAGCTCCACGATTACAGGAACGCTGGCCGGACAGATCGTTATGGAGGGCTATCTGAATCTGCGTATTGCGGCATGGTTGCGCAGACTTATCACCCGCCTTATCGCTATCATTCCAGCAATCATCGTCATTCTCATTTATGGTGAATCTAGGACTGGAGAGATGCTGATATTCAGTCAGGTCTTGCTGAGCCTGCAGTTGGGTTTTGCCATTATTCCGCTTATTCACTTCACCAGCGACAAGCAAAAAATGGGCGTGTTTGCAATTACACCGTGGGTTAAGACCTCGGCATGGCTCATCGCCATCATAATCGTTTCCTTGAACGTAAAGCTGGTACTTCAGGAAATAACGGGATGGTTAGCAGCTGCCGGCCCTGATGCATGGATATTGTGGGTCACAGTAATACCAGTCTGCGTTGGCGCTCTTTTGTTGCTACTTTTCATCACTTGTAAACCGTTGCTGGACAAACGCAGCGCCGAACGGGATGCGAAAATTCCACATGGTACAGCCACTACGTTAGAGGTCACTCAGCGTCCGGCATATCGCCGTATCGCCGTGACTTTGGATTTCAGCGCCATCGACAACCTTGCTATTCAGAGCGCGCTGGCGCAGGGAGGTATTCAGGCGCATTACATTTTACTTCACGTTGTCGAAACTGCCGGTGCGATGGTCTATGGAAGCGAAATTTCCGATCATGAATCGCGACGTGATATTGTTTCCCTTAACAGCTATATGGAACAGCTAACGGCACAAGGTTATCACGTCGAGGTACAAATCGGCTACGGCAATCCACGGCGACGGCTCCCAAAATTGGTTAAAGAATTTCAAGCAGACTTGTTGGTAATGGGCGCACATGGCCACAAATTCTTTAAGGACCTCGTGTTTGGCACAACGGTAAATACTGTGAGGCATCGGGTAAATATTCCGGTGCTGATCGTGAAGCGCGAAAAGCAATTATAAATTATGAGTCATCGATGAAAATGCGGGCAGATGTCCGGCTTCTCGAACCCTGACATCTTTGCATTGGGCACGCTAAATGCATGCGCACGGAGGCTGCCCAGCTATCCAGGCAGCTTTCAATTCGAAGCGCTGTCCTGCAGGTTGATCTTCCAATCCCAACCCTTATCTTGCGGCAAAAATGTTACTCGACGATACAATAGTTGCCCTTGCCACTGGCCAGGGAGTCTCCGCCATCGCTGTGATCCGGCTCTCCGGCAAGAATGCAATTTCAATCGTGAAAAATTGTTTTCAGGGAAAGGACCTTACTGGCCAGCCGACTCACTCGGTGCATTTTGGAGCAATCATTAATGGTGCCAATATCATCGATGAGGTGTTGGTTACTATTTTTCATGAACCACATTCCTTCACGAAGGAGAACAGCGCTGAAATTTCATGTCATGGTTCGCCGCTTATTGTCAAGGAAATTATTAAAGTGCTCTTAAGCCACGGCGCACGACTTGCCGAGCCAGGAGAATTCACCAAACGCTCTTTTCTTAATGGCCGCTTCGATCTCGCGCAGGCAGAGGCTGTCGCCGACCTGATCACCGCCGAAACTGCAAATGCCCATCAGGCAGCGTTAAACCAGATGCGTGGCGGATTTTCCAGGGAGATCCGGGAACTTCGCGAGCAGCTCGTGCATTTCGCGTCACTTATCGAGCTAGAGCTTGACTTTGGAGAAGAAGACGTGCAATTCGCGAAACGCGATGACTTGAAGAAGCTCATTGCCAACATACAGGCGTACCTCAAATCGCTTATAACTTCCTTCGACCAGGGCAACGTTATTAAGAATGGTATCCCGACCGTCATTGCCGGAAGGCCAAACGCCGGCAAGTCAACGCTGTTGAACGTCTTGCTTAACGAAGACAGGGCGATTGTCTCTGACATTCCAGGCACCACGCGGGATGCGGTTGAAGATGAAATGGTCCTTGGTGGCATCAACTTCCGTTTTATAGATACAGCAGGTTTGCGCGAAACCAAAGATGTTATAGAAGCGCTGGGTATTGAACGGACACGGGAGCGGATAAAAAAAGCTTCGCTGATCATCTATCTTTTCGATCTGTCACTAACGACACTGGAAGAAATCGCTGCAGACGAAAGCTGGGTGCGCCAGCTGGGTGTACCGTACTTGAAAGTTGGCAACAAGGTTGACCTGGCCGAAAAATCTGTGCTGGACGCTTTGAAGGCGCATGATTTTATTTTCATCAGTGCGTCGTTGAAAACTAATATAGATACCCTGAAGGAGCGACTATTGTCTTCTTTTCATATTAATTCCGTGAAGACTGGCGATGTTGTGGTCACAAACATGCGGCACTACCGGAACCTGATGCAAACGAACGATGCTTTGAACAGGGTTTTGTCCGGTATGGACGCCGATACAACCGGAGATTTTCTTGCTATGGATATTCGGCAAGCGTTGCATTATCTTGGCGAGATCACCGGCGCGATTACCACGGATGATTTGTTGGATAATATTTTTTTGAAGTTTTGTATCGGGAAATAGCCCTACGCAACATCCAACGTCAACAATAGCATAATCTTCGATTTTAGCCGTCAATAACATTTTTCGCTCGGAGAACCCGTTATTATTCAACGCAATCCTATCGTTTATTTGTACCTTTCTGTACCTCGCATGTACCCTGGATTAATAATTTGTACCTCAGGGTACAAATCGGGAGAGATTATGGCACGTAATGATAACTAAGATCACTTAACGACATCTAATGAGTTCTAATATCCGCGTGAACAGACTGTGCACGCATTGTAGTCAGGAGTTTGTTGCGCGCACCACGGTTACAAGGCATTGCTCCCACAAGTGTAGCCGAGCAGCGTATAAAGCGAAACTCAGCGGAAAGAAAGTTGAAAAAAGTAACGCTGAAACAAGTGCCTTACGGTTGGCTCATGTCGACCTCGCGAAAGGAAAAGAGTTTCTTACCGTTAAGGACGTTTGTGCACTATTGAATTGTTCGCTTCGCACGATCTATCGATTGATTGCAAACGGCACAATCCCGGCTGTAAACCTGTCGGAGCGAAAATTAACAATCCGACGGTCTGACCTCGACAGTATGTTTGATCAGGAAACAGATCCACAGTCAACACAGCAACAGCGTCGTGTCGAAGTATCCCAATTTCAACTAGATGACTGTTACGCTCTGACGGAAGTCCAGAAGATTTACGGTATCTCTGACAAAGCTTTGTATGACCTTATAAAACGGAATTCAATACCGAAATTCAAACAAGGCTGGTATTCATACGTTCCGAAAACCTTGATTGATAGACTCCTGCGTTAACGTTCTAAAACTCCACCCAATGAAAGTTACCTTACGAAAGAAAAAAATATCGGGTGGTCGGCAAACACTTTATCTCGGCTACTACCCTCCTATTCCCAATCCCGCCACGGGTAAAAAGACCAGAAGGGAATTTCTGAAGCTGTACGTGTACGATAAGTCAAACAGTGCAACCCAAAGGGAACACAATAAAGAGACACTGCTCCTTGCAGAGAACGTTCGTGCTCAAAGACAAATTAAAACGCAGGCGGGCAACTTCAGCTTTATGCTCGAGTCAAAGAAGAAGCAAGACTTTGTCAAGTATTACGAGGTCCTCTGCGAAAAGCGAAATTCCTCGAAGGGAAACCATGATAACTGGCTCAGCTCTTTCAACCATTTCACAGCGTTTACAAAATCAAACTGCTTGATGGAGGATGTTAATGAAGCACTGTGCAACGGCTTTAGAGAATACTTACTAACAAAAAATTCGATCAAGAACACCCTAAACCCAAAACGACTCTCGCAGAATGCGGCGCATTCATACTTCAATAAGTTTCGAGCGGCAGTGGGCCAAGCCTTTCAAGACAAATTAATTGACGAGAATCCATGCTTGCGAGTAAAAGGAATTAAACAGACTGAAACCGACCGGGCCTTTCTTACCCTGGAAGAACTAAATAAGCTGGCAAAAACGCCGTGCGAGATTCCTTATTTAAAGAAGGCGGCATTGTTCTCTGCTATTACAGGTTTGCGATGGATAGATATCAAACTACTGACCTGGGATAAGCTTGAGAATTCGAAAAGCGGAGGCTATACGCTTCACTTTCGGCAGAAGAAAACAGGCGGGCTTGAAATATTAAATATTTCTGACCAGGCTGCCCATTTATTGGGCAACCCTGGAAAAGACAACGAGCCCGTCTTTGGCAATATGGAGTATTCGTCTTGGATGTTAATGAAATTAAAGGAATGGCTTAACGCCGCGGGCATC
>JANNPM010000292.1:0-3231 GCA_031400145.1 Chryseolinea sp.
CAGAGGATGCCAAGAACTTCACCAGAACCCCTCCTGGCCATCCCGAGGGATATCTGGAAGCGTTTGCCAATATCTACCGTGCTTTTTCAAAAGCGCTGAGGGACTATAAGCCCGGTGAAAAGATCGACGTGACGAAATATGACTTTCCAGGCGTTGATGACGGCGTACACGGTATGGCCTTTGTACAGACCGCAGTGAAATCCAGCAAATCAGCAGAGAAGTGGACAAAGCTTGACTGATGAACATCAACAAATATTTTCAATTTTAACCGCGAAGTCTTGATGAAAACCATAAAAGGACCTGCCATCTTTCTTGCGCAGTTCATGAGCGACACGGCTCCTTTCGATAACCTTAAGTCCATTTGTAAATGGGCAGCTTCCCTGGGTTATATCGGTGTTCAGATCCCCACGTGGGATGCCCGGTGCATCGATTTGAAGCTGGCCGCTGAAAGCAAGGACTACTGCGATGAATTTAAAGGGACAGTCGAGTCATGCGGCCTGCAGGTCACAGAACTTTCAACACACCTTCAAGGTCAGCTAGTCGCCGTACATCCTGCCTATAGTGAATTATTTGACACCTTTGCACCCAAAGCCTATCACGGTAAGCCGAATGAAAGAACCACCTGGGCAGTTGAGCAATTAAAGTTCGGAGCGAAGGCCAGCCAAAATATGGGTAATACGCAACATGTGACTTTCTCCGGCGCGCTCATGTGGCACACGTTCTATGCTTGGCCACAACGCCCGCCGGGACTGGTGGAGGATGGCTTTAAGGAGTTGGCTAAGCGATGGCTCCCTATTCTCAATGCATTTGATAAAGTTGGCGTTGATCTTTGTTATGAGATCCATCCCGGAGAAGATCTGCACGACGGCATCTCCTTCGAACGGTTCTGGGAAGCAACTGGCAAACATAACCGGTGCAATGTCCTCTACGACCCGAGTCACTTTGTTCTTCAGCAGCTCGACTATCTGCAGTATATTGACTTTTATCACCAGTTCATTAAAATGTTCCACGTCAAGGATGCTGAGTTCAATCCGACCGGCCGCAGTGGCGTATACGGCGGATATCAGGACTGGGTGAACCGGCCCGGAAGATTCAGGTCCCCGGGCGACGGGCAGGTTGACTTCAAGTCTATATTCAGCAAGCTTGCGCAGTATGGGTATGATGGATGGGCTGTGCTGGAATGGGAGTGCGCTATTAAGCATCCGGAGCAAGGTGCAGCGGAAGGCGCACCTTTCATCAAAGATCATATTATCCGCGTGACGGAAAGAGCCTTCGATGATTTTGCCGCTACCGGGAAAAATGCAAGGTTTAACCGTACTGTCTTAGGAATTTGAGGGAAACATTGAGAGTATTATTAAACGAAATCAGATTTAAAAACCATCTAATGACGACTATAATGAAAAGATTACTTGTATTGCTTGTGCTCGCCGGTTTTTCCGTCGTATCGATCACTTCGTGCGGATCAAAAAAAGAAGAAAGCAAAGAAGAAAGCAAGGATGGCTACGATGATTACGAAAGTGCTGAACCCCAACAGGAATCTTCAGCGGACCTGATTGCTCAGGGCCAGGCGTTGGTAGATGCCAGCGATTGCGGGACTTGCCATCATCCGGCCAAAAAGATCATCGGTCCTTCACACACCGATGTCGCCAAGAAGTACGAATTCAACAAATCGAACGTGGGTCTGCTGGCCAGTAAGATTATTAATGGCGGCAGTGGCGTATGGGGTGAGATACCGATGTCGCCTCACGCAGGCATGTCTTTGGCCGATGCTGAAAAAATGGCCATGTATGTACTATCGCTTGACGGTGAACAACCGAAAGACTAGAGGACCCTTTATTTGAAAAATCTTCCACCTACCACTCAATCGCCATGAAAAAATTTTACTACGCATCCATGATCATACTTTGCAGCGCATCAGCTGCTCCAACAATGGGTCAGAATTCGCTTACTGATAAAGAAAAAAAAGATGGATGGAAGCTCTTGTTCGATGGCACTACGACCAAAGGATGGAAGACATTCAACTCTGACAGCGCCGTAACGGCTTGGAAGGTTGTCGATGGCGCGTTGATGCTTGACAGCAAAGCTAAAAAAGGCCGTGGTGACATTATCACAGATAAACCTTACGAAAATTATGAGCTCAGCATAGAATGGAAGATCTCTCCGTGTGGAAATAGCGGTATCATCTTCAATGTTGTAGAAGATAAAAAATATAGCGCAACGTACCTCACTGGTCCTGAAATGCAGGTGCTGGATAACGCTTGCCATCCCGATGCCAAGATCATTAAGCATCGTGCGGGCGATTTGTATGACCTGATATCCAGCACGAAGGAAACTGTCAAGCCTGCTGGCGAATGGAATACCGCCAAATTAATTTCTGACAGAGGCAGGATGGAGTTCTGGCTTAATGGTTTCAAAGCTGTGAGCTTCACTATGCATACACCCGCGTGGGATCAGATGGTAGATAAAAGCAAGTTCAAAGTCATGGCTGATTTTGGCAAGGCAACCAAAGGTCATATCGCGCTTCAAGATCACGGTGACCAGGTTTGGTACCGGAACATCAAGATCAAAGAATTGAAATAGATTTCTGTCCGTCTTTATACACTTTCTCGGTTCTATGAAATATCTGTCAATTGCTTTATTGTTCTGCGTGGTACTTTCGTGCGGGGAAAAGCACCATCCTAAAGTGCTCGTCTTTTCGAAGACTGCGGGTTATCGACACGAATCAATAGAAGCCGGAAAAATGGCTTTGATTGACCTGGGCAAGAAGCACGGATTCGAGGTCGACACGACCGAGGATGCTGGTTTTTTCAATGAGGAAAATCTCAAACGTTACCAGGTAGTAATTTTTCTTAGCACGACGATGGATGTACTCGACGTCGTACAGCAGAATGACTTTAAAAGGTTTATTCAGGCAGGCGGTGGCTTTGTGGGAATTCATGCTGCGGCAGATACCGAATACGAATGGCCATGGTATGGCAAGCTGGTAGGTGCTTACTTCAAGAGCCATCCCAAAACGCAAGAGGCTTCGATAAGGAAGGTCAAAGATTTCGGCACAAATACTACACCGGAGACCTGGACCCGCACCGATGAATGGTATAACTATAAAAACATTTCCGATGACATAAACGTCATACTCAATCTGGATGAAACTTCGTATGAGGGTGGCGAAAATGGCAGCAGCCATCCAATCGCCTGGTACCATGACTATGATGGCGGCAGGGCTTTTTATAC
>JANNPM010000294.1:0-3204 GCA_031400145.1 Chryseolinea sp.
CATCATTTGGTTCTAAATTTTTTTCTTCAAGCTTGGCTGCGATAAAAAAGTCAATCTCATTTTTGGGCCATCCATCATTTTTAACTTCCGGAATACTTGGCACTACGGGTGCGATGAAGGCCCAGTGTGGCTCATACTTAGCACCTTGCTTGATCCACTTTTTTATCATTGAAACATCAAATTCTGAAAGCTTAAGGTTTGAATCAACCGGTGGCATTAACAATGAGCTATCGGTCGCTGATATTCGCTGATAGACAGCAGAAGCATCAGGAAAGCCAGGAACCACAGCATGCAACGCAGGATTTTCTTCCAACGCTTTATACGCACTATCCGCAATATCCAGCCGCAAGCCAGCCTGTCGTTTATTTGCATCGGGTCCGTGGCATACAAAACATTTATCAGATAAAATCGGGCGAATATGAAAGTTGTAGCTTACCATTTCAGGCAAAAGTTGTTCGCTCGTGTTGCCATCCGGTTTGCAAGAAATTAAGCTTAAAGCTCCAAGAATTATTATTATAAATTTCATTTTCAACTTTTAATCTTTTAACAATTTACTGAAAAAATTCCCGTCCTGCATTAAAAAAAACTTAGCTTAAATCTAAGTTTGTTCCTCCTTTCTAGGTACTCGTTGAAGCAATTCTTTAAACACTAAATAATCTACAGGTTTAACAATAAAACCCTTTAAAGAAGAAAATTTTCGCGCATGGATTTTGTCACTTTCCACTGGTGATGAAGTAGCTATAAAACGATGCGTACAAACACGCGCACCTTTGTCCCACTTTGCTGACGAAATTTAGCAGCACACACTTTATAATAAGAATCTAGAATACAGCATATGCTTTATAGCTTTTGTTTGGCGTTCGTGCTTTTACCACGCTTCTTCGTATTCAACTGTGCCTTCAGTTTTGCGCGGTTTTTCTTTCTGTTGATTCATTATCTCTTCTTCATATACAAAGGAAAGATTCTGGGGTTTTATAATAGTAGTAGTCCAGAGGTTATTGAGAAGCTATCTATACCGGGTGAACGAACAATGGCAGATCATGAAGGAAAGGGGTAGTTGTCAAAAATGGGCGAGTATTTGTTTGTCTGGATATATAAATAATTACTTAATTGCCAAAAGCAATACACTAAATAATTTATTTTCGTCCAACATGGAGGAAAACTTTTCGTTGAATTTAGATAGTTTTCTCAGGTTGAATGACTCAGCCTATCAAGAAATTAATAAACTCTTTAGAGATTTCATACCTTATAAAGTGGAAGTCAATAGGCCCTTCGTTCGCTACGAAGAATGGGATATTTTTTCTCAATTGGCAATGATGAAGCTGAAGTTTCCAGAGTATCATTTTTACTTTACGAAAAAAAAGGTAGTGCTACCTGGTAATTACTTTGATTTTACAACGCTGGTGTCAACGGCAAATAATTATGCGCTCTTGTCTGAGAATTATACCGAGCTCCTTTCTATGATAATTGATTCTGAAGTAAGGAAAGTAGCAATGGACACCACATTGAGCATAAAAGAACAGCAGGAACTCTCGCTAAATCAAAAATATACATTAGCTAAAACATTTTCAAGAAACAACGATATCAATGAATTTTTAATGACTCAAGTGCTTTTTTCGTATTTGAATTTAGGATTTGAAGAAAATTTTCAGGAAAAACTCAATGAGGCAGAATCAATTTTTATTAACCGTAAATACTTGCAGTTCGCTTCAGACCGATTTGAATTGCTGAAGAAAATAGGAAAAGGAAATGACTCTCCTAATTTCAATTTTATAGATCTTGACAACAAAAAAAAGTTCTTAAGTGAGTTCGAAGGCCACCATGTATTTATTAATGTATGGTCTCTGGGATGCCATAGCTCAGTAAAAGAATTTCCTTATCTACGACAGATTCAAGAACAGTTTAGAGATGAAAAGTTCATTTTCTTAAACATAAATAATGGAGACGACACGAAAAACCTTAGCGAATATATTAATACAAATTTAGGTGGAATAAATGGGTCCGCAGGGGGGTGGAATTCTGAATTTAACAAACTTTATTTCGTAAAATATATTCCAAGATATATCCTGATCGATAAGGAAGGAAAAATCGTCGATCCTTTTGCTCCAAGACCTTCCTCTACTCAACTTTTGCCGCTCTTAAAATCTCTGGTGAAAGAAAAGTAACCGCTAACCAAGTCTCAAAATCATGTATCTCCAAATTTGTCAAACCAAGAAAGAGATATAAAGTAATACAGAGTAAATTTGAAATCCAACATATCGACAAGCCGAGACTTAACAGAATATCCTGCAGGGTTGGAGCCAGGTTTCTTTAACTTGGTGGGGACTTTCCCGATTTCTTAATAGCAATTAACCACGGCGTTTCTGAGCCTGACGGAATCCTATATATGCTGCTGATAAAAGTAAACCGGAGACTACAATGACCTTAACTGCTGTGGGTATTCTTTCATGACGATGAGGCAAAAAGGCGACACCCATTTCATTTGTGACAGCGGGCTCATTGACATAACGGCCCCGGCTGGGTAGGGCCACCTGATCAAAGTGCCGGGACAGCGAATCGAGCTGGTCCTGCATCTCCTTTCCATGCATAGGTTTGCCATGACCTGTCGCGACGGTCTCAGCACGCAAAGCCGCGAGTTTTAATACAGACAATTTCGCGGAAGCCCAATTGGACGTAAGATATTTCGGAGGTCCGGAAATCCGCTTCGGTTGCGTAAGCGCGGCAAGCGCGGATTCGCTTCGTGTAGTTACGAAAGCATCTCCTGCAATGAGCACCTTATCGCCCCCGCGAAACAAACTGATATGGCCCGGCGTGTGACCGGGTGTGTGCAAATACTTCCACTCGGGAAGTCCAGGAATAGTTTCATTATAAAGTAGCGGCCGCAGGTGTTCGCGAATGTCAATGGAACCCGTGGGATATAAGAACGACATGGCAGACATCAAACCACCACCAACGGTAGGATCAGCGGGTGGATAATCGGACTGACCAGTTAAATAAGGCAATTCCATCTCGTGCGCATACACTGGCACGGGCCAGTTTTCCAGAAGGGCGGTTAAGGCGCCAACGTGATCAAAGTGACCGTGGGTTAAGATTATAGCAACGGGCGACCTGTCGTCACCAAATAAGTCTTGTGCCATCTGCCGGATATGTGTCGCCGACCCTCTCAAGCCAGCGTCCACCAAAGCCCATTCGCCGGACACCCGG
>JANNPM010000256.1:0-5018 GCA_031400145.1 Chryseolinea sp.
GACCTTGGCTTTGTTGATTCGGAAGAGCCCTTTAAAAAACTGATCAATCAAGGCCACATTCAGGGGGTATCGAAGCTTGCCTACCGAATAAATGGCACGAATACCTTCGTCTCCCTGAATCTCAAAAGTAGCTATGACGTAACTCCCTTACATGTAGATATCACGTTTGTTGAAGGCGACATTCTGAACGTTGACAAGTTTAAGGGATGGCGGGATGATCTCTGGAATGCGGAAATGATCCTCGAAGACGGGAAGTACATCTGCGGATCCCAGGTGGATAAAATGTCGAAGCGGTATTACAATGTTGTTAATCCGGATGATATTGTAAGTAACTATGGCGCTGACACGCTCCGCATGTACGAGATGTTCCTGGGTCCCCTGGAGCTCTCAAAACCCTGGAACACGCACGGCATAGACGGCGTTTTCAAATTTCTCAGGCGATTCTGGAATCTTTTCCACGACTCAGGTGGAAACTTCAATGTCCGCGATGACGAGCCTACGCGCGAGGAACTCAAGGTGCTCCACAAGACGTTGAAAAAAGTCGAATATGATATACAGCATTTTTCGTTTAACACTTCGGTAAGTGAGTTCATGATCTGCAGCAACGAGTTAGGCTCCTTGAAATGTAATAAGCGGTCTATACTTTCTCCCCTCCTGATCGCTCTTGCACCCTATGCGCCGCATATAGCGGATGAGCTTTGGGAAAAAATGGGCCATGACGAATCCATCCTGCTTCAGACTTTCCCTGCTCACGACGATTCTTACCTGAAAGAAGACTCTTTCGAATACCCGATATCGATCAATGGCAAAGTGCGCGCGAAAATGAATTTTTCTCTGGATATGCCGAAAGAAGACATTGAAAAGATTGTCCTTGCGTCAGATAAAGTAACGAAGTGGACAGCTGGCAAGGAGCCCAAAAAAATAATTGTTGTACAGGGCAAGATCGTTAACGTGGTATTGTAGTAAATCCAGATTTTACCTTTACCTTCTTGTAGAAGAAGCGCTCGCCGTTTAAACTTCATTATGCTTAATCCTAATTAATGCGCTACTCAAAGATCCTTGGTATTGGCCATCATGTTCCGGAGCGGGTTATTACAAATGCCCATCTCTCTTCATTAATGGATACAAATGATGAGTGGATTGTCGAGCGCACCGGTATTCATGAAAGACGCTGGATCGACCCTGCAAAAGACACTGTGGCAAACATGGCTGCAAAAGCGTCCAGAATCGCGATGGACAGCGCGAAGATTACGCCCGCAGATATTGATTTCATTGTCTTTGCAACGATAACCCCGGACTATTTCTTTCCAGGCTCAGGCGTTTTGCTGCAACGAGAACTTGGTCTTGATGGACGGATCGCCGCATTGGACATTCGAAATGCCTGTTCAGGATTTATCTATGCCTTATCTGTCGCCGATCAGTTCGTAAAAACGGGTATGTATAAAACAGTGCTGGTCGTCGGCGCTGAAATTCAATCTACTGCCCTTGACATTACAACCCGGGGACGCAACACAGCAGTAATTTTTGGCGATGGAGCGGGCGCTGTAATACTCCAGGCCAGCAAACGACCTGGAATTCTCTCAACACACCTGCACTCAGACGGAAATTTCGCGGAAGAGCTCTACGTAAAAGATCCGGGAAGCAGCCGTCCTCATGCAGCGCGACAGGCCGACCAGATATTGGATACGGCAACATTTAAGGTGGTCATGAACGGCAACCAGGTATTTAAGCATGCAGTCGTACGCTTTATCGAAGTAATAGCAGAGGCACTTCAGGCTAATAATGTAACCAAAGAGGATATCAATTTGCTTGTTCCTCACCAGGCTAACTTAAGGATCAGTCAGTATATTCAGGACAAGCTTGGTCTTGCTCCTGAGCAGGTATACAACAATATCATGCGTTACGGAAACACGACTGCTGCATCCATACCGATCGCAATGAGCGAAGCATTGTCCGAAGGTAAAATCAAAGAAAATGACTTAATTTGTTTGGCAGCGTTTGGCAGCGGATTCACCTGGGCTTCTGCCCTGATCCGTTGGTAAGCAAATGAAGAATAAACAGAGATGAAGAATGTTACTGCCCGTCGGCTCACGATAACCCGCTCATGGTATAATTCCTTAACGAAACAATGAAAACCACTGCCTACAACCCCAGCCCTCTGGAGATCGATTTTGCAAACGCCTTGTATGTTCTGCAAAAGGAATTGGAAAAAAATCTGACCGATAATCAGATCATCCATGTTGAAAGTAATGTCAAACGGGACAATCCGATGGTAAAATTCAGTTTACTTGATAAGGATGGCGATCCCCACGAAGTTGTTGTACGGATCATTCAGATTCCTGACAAGTTCTGAGTTACCCGGATCCACATTCATTTGCAGCGAAGATCTCTTGTTTACATTCAATCCCGGATAATTGACTATGTAACCTAAAGCTTCAGCATGTCTATACTTATCATCCTGTTCTGTATCGCGATACTTATCATCCTCATTTCGCAATTCAAGATAAATGCTTTTCTCGCTTTTTTGCTTGTATCCATACTTGCGGGGTTACTGCTAGGTATAGAAGTATCGAAGATCACAGCCTCCATTCAGAAGGGTTTGGGTGACATGCTCGGTTCATTGGTAATCGTCGTAACCTGCGGCGCTATGCTGGGCAAAATTGCGGGTGAGAGCGGAGCGGCGCAACAGATAGCATCCGGACTAATGAGGTTGTTTGGCGTTCGGTACATCCAATGGGCGTTAATGATAACTGGATTTGTCATCGGCATTCCCTTGTTCTATAACGTCGGATTTGTCTTGGTGATCCCTTTGATATTCTCGGTAGCATATAAGTACTCGTTCCCGGCTGTTTACATCGGTGTTCCACTACTGGCCTCCCTTTCTGTGACACATGGTTTCCTACCCCCTCATCCATCGCCTACCGCCCTGGTTGCCCAATTCCAAGCTGATATGGGGACAACCCTGGTCTATGGAATTCTCATTGGAATACCTACTGCGATTATAGCAGGACCATTGTTTGCAAAGACCCTTAAAGGGGTGAAGTCAACACCGCTGCAAACATTTAAATCCGCAGACTTGCCTGAAGAAAAATTGCCTGGCCTCGGTATCAGCTTGTTTTCAACCCTTCTGCCGGTATTGCTTCTTTCACTTACAAGTATCCTGAACAATATCGTCACTACACCTGGCCTGTTAAAGACGGTGATCGTTTTCTTTAGCGATGCGGCTATCGTGCTTATTCTTTCACTTGTTATTGCCACCTATACATTAGGTTTGCAGATGGGAACATCCATGCGAAAGATCATGGACATCTACGCTGAAGCCGTAAAAGACATTGCCATGCTTTTGCTTATCATGGGGGGCGCAGGAACATTGAAGCAGATATTGTCTGATAGCGGCGTGAGCAATGAGATCGGCACATTGCTCAATGGGATGGACGTTCATCCATTGCTGCTGGCATGGTTTATCGCGTGTTTGATCAGAGTGTGCGTGGGGTCCGCCACGGTAGCAGGGTTAACCGCTGCAGGTATCGTAATGCCTTTGATGGACCGACCTGATGTAGATCCCAACCTGATGGTCCTTTCAATCGGTGCCGGAAGTCTGATGTTCTCTCACGTAAATGATGCAGGCTTTTGGCTTTTTAAGGAATACTTTAAGCTTACCATCAAGCAGACCATACGGTCCTGGTCACTCATGGAGACAATCGTATCTGTATGCGGTTTGGTAGGTGTGATGCTGATCTCTTATCTCAATTAAAGCAGAGACCACGGGGCTAAGTGGCAACGAAGCCCCTAAGAATAAATTTGTATGTCCGGGGTGTCCGGGCAAAAAACCGCCCCAATCAGAGATATTTCTCACGTAATAAAATCAACCCACCGGTAATCATTTTCCGGCGCGGAAATCCGTATTTTTCAGAAAGGGAAGATAGGGGACATACTATTTCTCACGGATTGCGTTTTCTAAGTATAAAATTTAAAGATGAAGAAAAAGGTTGTTTTTCCACTGCTGTTGATCACTGCTCTTGTAGCAGTGTCGCTAAGCAAGCCTGCGGAGCGTTACTTTGAGATCGCAAAGAACCTGGACATTTTCGCCACTCTTTTCAAGGAGGTAAATGCGTTGTATGTCGACGAGATAAACCCGAATAAACTTGTACGGACAGGCATTGACGCAATGCTTACCTCCCTCGATCCTTATACGAACTACATCCCCGAGGACGAGGTGGAAGATTTCAGAACTACCAACACCGGCCAATACGGCGGCATTGGAGCGGTGACCCGTGAAATCGGAAACCGCACGATAGTAACCATGATCATGGAAGGTTATGGCGCGCAAAAGGGCGGGTTGAAAATTGGGGATCAGGTTCTCAAAATCGACGATGTGGAACTCTCAAAACTATCCAGAGAGGAGTCCGGGCAATTGATGAAGGGACAAGTGGGAACTCCTGTTAGCCTCACCGTTAAACGCGTCGGGGCAGATAAGCCCATCAAGCTGGACTTCAGGAGGGAAAAGATAAAACTCAACAACGTACCTTACTACGGAATGGTGAGCAATGACATTGCTTATGTTCAATTAACCGATTTCACCCCCGACGCAGCCAAAGAAGTAAAGAATGCCATCACCGCGCTCAAGGAACAGGGGGCAAAAGGTGTGATACTAGACCTGCGTGGCAATCCAGGCGGCTTGCTGATAGAAGCGGTTAATATCACGAATCTGTTCTTACCCAAGGGCCAGTTGGTAGTCAGCACCAAAGGTAAGATACCTGAAAATAACCTGAACTATGAAACTTTGAACACACCTGTAGATACCGAAATTCCTGTCACCGTGTTGATCAATCGCGGCAGTGCTTCGGCATCCGAGATCGTGGCAGGTACTCGAACGCCTCGGCCACCTGCGGCAGCGGGCGGATGATGGCGTTGCCTGCGGTAGCATCGAGCAGGATTTCATCGCCTTCGCGAATGGTAGCGCGCACGCCTTTGGCTCGCACGATCACCGGCACGTTCATCGCGCGAGCCACGATCAC
>JANNPM010000343.1:0-3491 GCA_031400145.1 Chryseolinea sp.
AGCGAATTTGTTCAAGACAAGGTCAGACGGCAAAAGCTGTAATTTCCCTCTACACGCCGTTTACATCTTTTCGGCATAGCGATTATAATCCTCCAGCGTATTATCCAATTGCTCGAGACAACGTCGAACGTGCATTGCCAAGAAATAAATACATTGGTAGGCGTCAAGCCTGCCAAATTCGCCAACGGAGAGATTCGTCTCAAATGGTTCAATCTCCCCATCGATAAGATCGTCAAGGTGAATCAGGCAGCGATGCAGTTGCTCACGAATTTCATACCGAATTTCACGAAGCGCGTATCTAACTTGAGAAGATGGCGCAAAGTCAAAATCCACTCGTACAGATTTCGCGTCCTCGAGTGCCTGAATTTTTGCGCAATACTCGTCTACAGGCATGTCGTTAAATGTTCCTTTCACATTACTTAGGCGGCCTTCATCTATGATCTGAAGGATGTATCGGTTTGCAAGCATCGCTTCCTGCAGCAATTCATGCACGGACCTCGACGCCGTGGCAGATCTGTGATCGAGCAAGGCACCATCCGCGTCGAACCACGCATCAATGCGCGACACCGACCGGATTAATTCCCTCTTAATTTTTACTACAACGTTCTCCACTGTCATATACTGCATTCAAGTAAAAAGCCCAGACATTTCGGTCCGGGCTTTCTTTATTTCATCATTTGCAATGAATCTAATTCAGAAACCAATCCCGGACGCCATAGCGTTTGCGCACATCAATTAGTGCGGCACAGTCAATACAGAATTGCTTGATCATCATGAAACAAATGTATATAAAGTTTCTTAAAGTGTTAACATTCAGGTATGAGATTTTAACGGACT
This sequence comes from Chryseolinea sp., assembly GCA_031400145.1. Lineage (GTDB taxonomy): Bacteria > Bacteroidota > Bacteroidia > Cytophagales > Cyclobacteriaceae > Chryseolinea. Next base: position 838 of record JANNPM010000343.1, read on the forward strand.
TTGTTCGTGCAACGCTCTTTTAAACTTTTAACAAGCACCGCATAAGCAAGGGTCATTGCGTCCAAGCGTGGCAAGTTCGGATCGCCAGAGGCAGCACAGCACCCGATGGTTTTACGGCTAGCCAATAACTTCATTGACTGTTCTGAATTGTTGAAATCTAAAGCTATAATTTAGCTACACGTAGCCTACCCCTACATCGTATGTACGAAGCAGCGAATCGCTAAATCACCAAATGATTAAATTGTTAAATAGTTTATGTTTAGACAAATAAACTCCCTTATAGGTAGAAAATGCATTCCGGCAGGCTTGCTCCTGTTGTTGAGTTGCGTGCTTTCGTGCAAAGATGATAATAAAGCCGCCCAATCGGGAGACGTCAAAATTCAGCGATTAAAATTGCCGGACGGATTTAAAGCAGAACGACTGTATGGACCGTCGGAAAACGGAGAAGGTTCATGGGTATCCATGGCATTCGATCCCAAGGGTCGTCTGCTTGCATCTGATCAATACGGGGCATTGTACAGACTTGAGATACCGAATATTGGAAGCGAGGATTCCGTACAAATCGAACGCATCAGGTTATCAGCGCCCGGTCAGGAATCCGACAGTAGCGTCGGAATCGGCTATGCGCAGGGTCTTCTCTGGGCTTTCAATAGCCTATACGTTATGGTGAATCATGAAAAGGATGATGAATTTGCCAAAGGGAGCGGGTTGTATCGCTTGCAGGATCTAAACAATGACGACAAGTTCGAAACGATAACCTTACTAAAAGAGTTTGGCGGAGCCGGAGAGCATGGACCGCACAGCATTATTTTGGCACCAGATAAGAACTCTCTGTTCATTATCGCAGGCAACTATACAAAAGCACCGGCAATGAATTCCTACCGCCTGCCGGCTAACTTTAAGGAAGACAATATTTTTCCACTCATCACGGACCCCAACGGTCACGCTGCTGAAATACGCGCGCCAGGCGGTTGGATAGCAAATATTGATTCGACGGGAAAACAATTGGAATTGTACAGCGCAGGATACAGGAACGCATATGACCTTACCCTCAATGAAGCTGGTGACCTGTTTACATTTGATTCAGACATGGAGTGGGATCTTGGTCTTCCTTGGTACCGTCCAACACGCATCTGCCATGTGACCAGTGGCAGTGAGTTCGGTTGGAGAACAGGTACAACGCCGTGGTCGCCGACAAATCCGGATAACCTTCCTCCCGTCATCAACATTGGCCAGGGATCACCTACAAATCTTGTATTCGCGGGGAACGCCAAATTTCCAGAAAAGTATAAACGTTCACTCCTCGCCTTCGACTGGAGCTTTGGAATAATATATGCCATCCATCTAAAGCCTGAGGGATCGTCATATACCGCTACCGGCGAAGAATTTGTTTCAGGCACTCCGTTGCCCCTTACCGATGGTACGATCGGTCCGGATGGCGCGCTTTACTTTCTCACAGGAGGCCGAAGACTTGAATCGGATTTATACCGAGTTTATTATGATTCAGACAGCGTATGGGCCGAACAACCAACGGTATCTCTATCCGCAGAACAACGACTCAGACGCGAATTGGAGGCATTTCACGGCAAACCTCAAACCGGAGCAGTAGATAAAGCATGGCCTCACCTTAAAAACCCGGACAGATTCATTCGCTACGCGGCGCGCATAGCCCTTGAACATCAACCGGCGGCGTCCTGGCAAAACCGGGCCCTTGCCGAAAAGGATCCGATTATATCCACGAATGCTATCATCGCACTGGCACGGCAAGGTAATGCCTCTGTCAAAGACAAGATCTTTAATACACTGTTGAAAATTGATTTCAACGCTTTGAAAGAAAGCGAACGTCTCGATATCGTGAGAGCTTTTGAACTGACTTTGCTTCGTATGGGTATCCCGGGCACATCACTAAAAAAAAATGTCATCGGGTACCTCGACAAGGTCTATCCGGCTAATAACAACACGCTGAACCGCGCCCTCAGCAAAGTTCTTATTGCACTTGAAGCACCAGATGCTGTAGAAGAAACAATGGAATTAATGGCGACGGCGAAGGACGATCCAAATGAAGAAAATCTCACCGCCTCGGCAGACCTGATTATGCGCAATCCGCAATACGGAACGGATATAGCCGGAATGCTTGCAAACATGCCGCCGGCTCAGCAAACCTACTACGCTACAGCGCTTAGCGTTGCCAAAAGTGGATGGACACCGGAGCTTCAGAAGAAGTATTTCGAATGGTTTTATAAAGCCTTTAGCTTCAAGGGTGGCCATAGTTTCAGTGGCTACATTGATAGGGCGCGCAAGAATGCGCTTCGAAATGTGGCCGCCGAGAAAGTTGAGTACTTCAATAAAATATCGGGAGATTCACTCGCTGACCAGAATGGAGGAGTGATTGTGAACAAAGAAAATCAACCAAAAGGACCGGGAAGGAACTGGAATATGCAGGAGGCCCTGACTATTGTCGACGCTGGTTTAACCAACCGTGACTTTGACAGAGGTCGCGCAATGTTTTCCGGTTCCCTCTGCGTCTCGTGCCACACCTTTGTGTCGACGGCTCGGCGGTGTCCGAGGCTGCGATCGAATACGCCTTTCGAGAGGCGTCCGAGACCAATCAGCCGCTGATCGCGGTGCACGCGTGGTTGGACTCGGCCACCCGC
>JANNPM010000361.1:0-4676 GCA_031400145.1 Chryseolinea sp.
CCAGCTCCAAGCTGCAAAGTATGAGGAAGTGAATAGATCAGGTAGATAGAAATACCTATTCCCAGCGTAAATATTGACGCCAGCAGCAGCAGAATTCTATACCGGTCGCTTAGTAGGCCTGTCATCTGTATTGTTTGTCTAATTCTCTCAAAAACTCAACTATCTGTTCAATTCTAAATACGTGATCGATCTGTGTTGCGGACAGCGCAGCCTTTGGCATGGTATCGATCACGCATTCTGTAGGCTCCTGGACAATGGTAAGGCCACTTCGCTCATGGATTTGCTTCATGCCCAATGCGCCATCTTTGTTGGCTCCTGATAACAGAATACCAATAAGCCGTTCTCTGTAAACAAAGGCACAAGTGCTCAGCGTAATATCAATTGAGGGCCTGGAATTATTAATCATTTCTTCTGTTGACAAGGCAAAGTGGTTACCCAATTCTACAGACATGTGATAATTCGCCGGAGCGAGATATACACCGCCTTTTTTGATGTTTTCTTTGTCATTTGGTTCAGTTACCTGCACAACGCTTTTTATCGAAAGCGCTTCAACGAAACCGTTGCGCACATGCTTAAGCCTGTGAAGACACATAATGATCGGCAACGGAAAGCCTTTGGGTAGTTGGGAAAGAATCTTAACCACGCCCTGAAAGCTGCCTGCTGACCCACCGATAACAACGGCCTTATAGCTGTTATTTACGTTGATTTTTTTCATGCGTCAATAGACAACTCGCTTAATCCTTTATTTTCTTATAAATCTTCTCTTCATTATTTACCACGATAAAGCGGTTAGCAAAATCACACCATATTAATGACTCCTTCGAACCGATGGCGAGGTATCCGTATTTAAACAAGCTCTCGTGAAACTTTTTCAATACTTCGTTTTGCAATACCTGGTTAAAGTATATCATCACATTCCGGCAAAGGATAAGATCGAACTTGTTGAATACATCTCCCAGGACGAGGTCATGACGACGGAAGGACACGTTCGTGAGCAGTTCCTTATTGAACACTGCCATACCGTTTTCTTCATGATAATAATCCTTAAATGATTTTGTGCCCAGAAAACGGATATAGTTCTTTTCATTAAGCTCCATGTTCTTGATTGGGTAAGTACCCAACTTCGCCCGGTCCAAAACGTTAACATCAAGGTCGGTTGCAATAACCGTAACGTCCTGCAGGACGCCGAGCTCCTGCAGCATGATGCTCATAGAAAGTACTTCTTCACCTGAAGAACATCCGGCATGCCAGATCTTAAATTGCTTATGATTGAGCATTATGGCAGGAATGATCTCCTCACGCATGATTCGCCAGAAGTTCGGATCGCGGAACATTTCCGTGACGTTTACAGTAAGCTCATCCAAAAATTCATTAATGAAAGCGGGAGTATCGACCAGCTTTTTCAGTAATCCGTCAACCGAGAGCTTTTTCAGCTCCATTATCCGGAGCACACGCCTTTTAAAGGAAGACATGGCATAATTTCGAAAATCATAATGGTATTTCTGATAAATGAACTCCGAAATCCTTTTGAGGTCGGCAATGTCGATATCCAACATGAATGGTCTATTAAAAGCAACTCAAAATTAGTGTGTTCGTCAAATCAGGGGATGAATTTCCGCCGTAAATCTTACATGCGTTTAATATGATGCCAAGCGCTTGGTTTTAAAAGAACTTAACGATCGGGCTGATCCTAATGCGCCGGCTGTACAATAATGCAGCTCCCCGTCGGTCATCTTTGCCGGCCGGCTGTTGAACACGCCGATGAGTGTGTTCGTCGATTTGTAACTGATGTCCTCGTTCTTTATTTTCCGTAATCCTTTAGACAATGGTATCAACCTTAAGCGGAACAATCGATACGGTCCTAAGGTGAATGAGGCGCTCATGTATGATTCCTTTACATTTGTGACTATATATCGGTTTTGTCCCTTTTTGCTCCCGGTTCAGCAAGGGCAAAAAATGTGTGACGCATAACGACAACTTCGGATGCGAAAATTACAATCAACAATCATAAGCGTCGGCCGATAAATTGCCAGTACCTTCAGCGGCTTACCGGGTAAAAATTTATATTCGAATTAAACCAAAATAAAACCCAATACCAAAAAAAGGTCGGAATGAACTCTTTCAACCGGAAGTCATAGCTTTGCCAAATGAATCAAATCTTAATACTTGGCGCAGGGCGGTCGTCTGGTTCGTTGATAAACTATATGCTGCAACAAGCGAAGGTATTTGGATGGCACATAACGGTGGGTGATTTCTCGGAAGCCGCTGCAATAGAAAGAGTGGGAAAATCGTCAGCGGGCCGGGCGATCCGTTTCGACATTAATGATGACCAGGGCAGCCGGACCGCTATTGTTTCAGCTGATGTGATTATCTCATTAATGCCCGCCCATTACCACATCGTGGTGGCCAGGTATTGCTTATTGCTGCGAAAGCACTTGTTAACCGCCAGCTACGTCAGTGAAGAAATGGCCTCGCTTCACGACGAGGCGCGTCTGAACGATCTGTTGTTTATGAATGAATGCGGGCTTGATCCAGGCATAGATCACATGAGTGCTATGCACGTGATTGATCGAATCAAATCGCGAAAGGGGAGACTCGTTTCTTTCGAATCATTTACAGGAGGACTGATCAGTCAGGAAACGGATCCTCAAAATCCGTGGAGGTATAAGTTCACATGGAATCCGCGCAACCTGGTCATTGCCGGACAGGCTACTGCCAGATTCTTACTGGATGGTGAATTCAAATACATTCCATATCAGCAACTTTTTCAACGCACTACAAATGTTACCGTTGAAGGAATCGAATACGAGGGTTATGCAAATCGCGATTCTCTGAAATATCTTAACACTTACGGGTTGACTGGCATTAAAACTATGTTGCGTGGAACGCTCAGGAACAAAGGATTCTGCAGCGCCTGGAATATCCTGGTACAACTAGGATGCTGTGACGATCAGGTGATGATGGAAGGTGTAAGCCAACTTACGCATAAAGGCTTCATGGATTCTTTTCTGGATTTTCATCCGCACTGGTCTGTCAGCGAAAAGATCGTCTCTAAGTTTAACCTCACTCCTTCAGGAGAAGAAATTACGAGGCTTTCCTGGAGTGGGCTTTTTTCAGATGAACTCGTCGGTCTTGAGTCAGGGACACCCGCACAAGTACTTGAGCACATATTGTCGAAGAAATGGAAATTGGCTCCAGGTGAAAAGGATTTTATAGTGATGTGGCATCGGTTTGTTTTCGAGAAAGACGGAAAACAGAAGGAGATTCAAGCATACCTGACGGCCACCGGTAAAAATGAAATAGATACTGCAATGTCGCGTACGGTAGGCTTGCCGCTGGGAATTGTTGCAAGTTTGCTAATGCAGGGTAAAATTAACAGCAGGGGTGTCGTTATCCCTGTTATGGCTGAAGTGTATGGCCCTGTGCTCATTGCTCTTAAAAAGCTGGGAATCGGACTACAAGAACAAGAAATGTGAATCTTACTTTTTCAGGATGTCAGTTGCAACTATTCCAGCCACGGGAAGCAGGATCGCGCTGCCGAATGTCACGGCAAGTGATTTCGAGGAAAGGTAGATAATCGTTAACAGGAGGATGTAATACCCCGGCACGAGAAAGATGCCGAATGCATACTTTAAGGACCCGATAAACTGCGCATCTTTCACTTTTTTTCGGATAAATGCTCTGATGATCGAATAAGGCAGGATATGCAAAAGCCAGCCAACCCAAACAACAGGATTCAAAATTTTCTTTGTCAAAGGTACTTTTTTGCGTATAGGCGCATACGGCGGCGCTTTCGGATAATGCTCAAGCAATGCACGATCACTTTCCATTTGAGGAATTAGGTTCTTTTGGGACTTTCGGTACCTCATCAAAAAATCAAACTTCGCCTTGTAATTTTCATTTGGTTCGATCGCGAGTGCGAGCGCATGCAGGGCATTTGTCGTAACCATCACAAGATTTTCCAGTTTGTCGCGTTCAGTTTCGTTTGATTCCACCACTTTGCTCACGTTAATCGGTTCACCGTAATTGACCAGCACCCGCGATCGAAATGACAAATGATCTTCATAATAGATTCCAACCGGTATAATAGTTAATGGTGTGCTGTATTGTTGTAGGAATTTCAATGCCATTCTCGCAAAGCCTCGCTGCAGAGTTCCTGAGGCGTATGGATCGTTGTGATTTCCTTCAGCAAATATCATGATGTCGTGACCAGTCGCCAGCATCGTTATCCATTCCTGCATGATGGCGTCGTTATTTTTTAACGAGCTCCATCCGTCCCGGATCCGGAACACGGGTTTAATCTGTATCGCAGTCAATAGCTTTGTTACCAGACCCGGTTTGAATACGCTTGCCCTCGCAATTGACCATGGATTTCTGCCAGTACTGCAAATGGCAAGCACAGCGTCTAGGAAAGCATTTTGATGCGTCGGAATGAATATTACAGGTCCGGCAACGCGCACAGCCTGGGCGTTATTGATCTGCCATTTTTTGAAGTAGAAATATAGTCCAGCGCTACACCAGAGTTTCATGATCCTGAAAAAAAGACTCTCTTTCATTTAGGCTACAGTGGTTGGGATTGGTTTGCTACGAACGAGGAATGAAAAGGCAAATCCGCTGATCAGATGCCATATTCCCCACCACGCTGTCACCAGCGCCATGTATCCGTTGCCCTGAAA
>JANNPM010000383.1:0-4642 GCA_031400145.1 Chryseolinea sp.
TTCTGGGAGCACATGGCCTTCAAGGGCACGCGAAGGCGCACGTCCATAGATATAATCAAAAGCCTGGACTCCATTGGTGGTGAGCTGAATGCATTTACTGACAAGGAAAAGATCGTTTTTTACGCGTCGGTGCGAGACCAGTATTTCGAGCGGGCGATGGACGTTCTTACCGATATTACGTTCCAATCTACTTTTCCGGTCAAGGAACTCGAAAAGGAACGTGGGGTGATACTCGAGGAGATGGCAATGTATATTGACAGTCCCGACGATTCAATCCAGGACGAACTGGAGGCCGTGGTGTTTAGAAATCATCCTATGGGCATGAATATTTTGGGCAACGAAATGACCGTGCGTGCGTTCAGGAAACGCGACTTCGTTAACTTCTTTGCTAATCATGCTGACAACCGGGAAATTGTATTCAGTGTCATTGGGAATATTTCATTGGAAAGTACTGAAAAGCTGGCCATCAAATATCTTGAAAGAAAACCAACCTTACGGTCGACAGCCAGGAGAAGGAAGTTTAGCGTATACGAACAACATGAGAAGGTGCTGCAACGCGGCGTGAAGCAATCGCGTTGTGCGATTGGCCGCGATGCCTATCCTATGATGCACGAAAATAGAATTCCATTCTATCTCCTCAATAATATTTTCGGTGGACCAGGTATGAACTCACGGCTGAGTTTGTCTGTCCGCGAAAGGCACGGACTGGTTTATTCGATAGATTCACACTACAATGCTTACAGCGATACAGGACTGTTCGCCATTTACTTTGGAACGGAGCCCAAGCAAGTCAAGAAATGCATGAAGCTTATCAGAAAAGAAATGGATAAGCTATGCACGAGTAAACTAAGGCCTTCGGAGCTTGCCTCGGCAAAAGATCAAATTAAAGGCCAGCTCGCGCTGTCAGAGGAAAACAATCTCGGCATCATGATCATGATGGGACGCGCGGTCCTGGATCATAATCGGGTACCAAGTCTTGATGAGATATTTGAAAAAATAGATGCTGTCACTGCGCGAAGTCTGCAACTGGTGGCTAACGAAATATTCGACGAAGATAAGCTGAGCTACCTGTATATGGAGCCCGTTGTCAAATAACTTTTGGCTTATTTTTTAAACTGGAAATACGTGTTCCATGGATATAATTGATCCGGAATTTCAGCGTTATGCTGAGACGTACACTTCACCTGAATCAGACGTATTGAAACAAATCAATCGGGACACGCACGCGCGGATGCTTAAGCCGCAAATGCTATCGGGTCACCTTCAGGGAAGGTTGCTGGCAATGATCAGCCAGATGCTCAGGCCAAAACGAATCCTGGAGATCGGTACTTATACTGGCTATTCCGCTGTCTGCCTTGCCGAAGGGTTACAGGAACGAGGTCAGTTGTTTACTATCGACAACAATCAAGAACTGGAAGGCATTGCACGAGCAAATTTTAATGCTGCGGGAGTTTCTGAAAAGATAACTTATCTCTTGGGAGATGCGAGAGACGTCGTGCCTACACTCGATGACTCCTTTGACCTTGTGTTCATTGATGCTGATAAAAAAAGTTATAGTACCTATTTCGACCTTGTTATTGATAAGGTTCCGCCAGCGGGCGTAATATTGGCAGACAACGTACTACGTAATGGAACGGTGTTACGGGATAAAAAAGACAAGGACGCATTTGCCATTCATACATTCAATCAGAAAGTAAGTAACGATACGCGCGTTGAACAAATACTTCTGCCGATAAGGGATGGTGTTTTAATGATAAGAAAACTATCTTTGTAGAACTTTTAGCATATGAAATCGTCATGCACTGCGTTCACCCAAAAGGATGTTAATTAACCATGCGATTCCATGTGACTACGAAAAAAGCAATTATTAACACATGAAAATATTCATCGCGCTATTTTTTGTTGCCTGGGCAGCAGCAGCGCAATCACCGGAAGTACCACATAAACTGCAGTTCGCTGGCATAACGCTAACCATACGCGACGATGCACGACGTGAGATACAGAAAGAGGTAAATGCCCTTACGCAATCACCACGTCATCATATGATAAAGGTTGAAAGGGCAAGAACGTATTTTCCTGTCATTGAAAAAGTTTTCGAAGAGGAACGCGTGCCGGATGACTTCAAATATCTTGTTTTGCAAGAGTCCGCACTGATCGCGGATGCAGTGTCTTCCTCCAATGCAGTCGGATTCTGGCAATTCAAAGATTTTACTGCCGTGGAAATGGGCTTGCGCGTTGATAAGGAAATTGATGAGCGGCTTAACCTCGTATCGTCCACCAGAGCAGCCGCCAAATACATCAAGAAAAATAATTTCTATTTCAATAATTGGGTCTACGCCCTGCAAGCTTATCAGATGGGAGCCGGGGGCGTGATGAGGGCTGTAGATAAGCAAGAAAGTGGAAAAAGAGATATGGAGATCACCAGCAGCACATACTGGTATATCAAAAAATTTCTTGCCCATAAGATAGCATTCGAGGAATCGGTGAAGAGTCCGGGAATGATAAAAGTGGTAGCATATGAAAACAAGGATAAGAAAATGCTGACAGACCTTGCCCGGGAAATATCGGTAGACGAGGCCGAGTTGAAGCAGTACAACAAGTGGGCAAAGACAGGCACTATACCTGGTGACCGTGCCTATACCGTACTCATACCAGTAGCAGGGGAGGGCAAAGCGCCGGTTCTGCCAGCCCTTGCTGCCGCATCAACGGCTGGCCCAGCCGCAGAACCGGTCAAAAGCAATTCCGCGTCTGCGTTGAAAAGCAGGATGAAGATAAACGGCATCTCTGCAATTAAAGCGGAAGCTGGAGATACTCCTGCACAACTTGCAAACCGCGCGGGTATTGACGTTGGAGATTTACTTAAATGGAACGACCTCTCCGCCGTCGACCCTATTCAGCCTGATGCTTATTATCTGCTCGGAAAAAAAAGGGTGAGGTCCGACGAAGATTATCATAAGGTTTTGACTGGTGACAACGTATGGTTAGTGAGCCAGCGATATGGCGTGCAAATGAAAAAGATAAAACGCTACAACAGAATATCCACGGACGATGAATTGAAACCCGGGATGACATTGTGGCTTTCATCGATGAAACCCAGAGAGGCGGATAGAGAAGTCATTTCAGAAATTGTTCAGGTGGATAATGACAGAAGCTTTTCCTGGACGGTAGATTCAGAAGAGGCGAACGCTGTTGTTGTTCCCAAAGTGACCGAGTCAAACGTACCCGGGGAACCTGACACTGAAGAGGTGCCTGTAAGTAATCCCATTCAAGCGAAGACTGCGCAGGAACCAACGGTTGACGTGCAACACGTTTCAGTCATACCCCCCCCGGATTCCGTGGGTACCGCCACCGTTGTGACTACCCCGCTGGAAACAATAGTCGATAAGAAGCACAAGGTTCAGGCTGGCGAAACGCTGTACGCTATTGCAAAGCAGTATTCGGTAGGCGTTATGGACCTCGCCAGTTGGAACGACCTTAACCTGCAGTCAGGCATAAGACCCGGCCAGGTACTCAGGCTTACCTCCCCGGAAAATACCGCATTACCTGTTGTGGAATCACGTGAAATCGAGCATGTTGTGAAACCTACGGATACACTTTACGGCGTGGCACGTAAGTACAGTGTGACGATCCGGGAACTGATGGAATGGAACGACAAGAAGGACTTTAGTTTGTCCGTTGGTGAGAAACTCAAAATCAGACCTAAATAGAAAGACAACTTTTTGTCCATTTTGGACAAATTATCAACTCCACTTGCAATTTTTGCCAATACCCTATCAGATATTGCCACAAAAGGATATTTTTGTGGCGAAGACGAAATTCCGGAGCGGGCTTTATTGATTATTGATGCAAACTGAACTGAAAGCTATTGACCTTGTTATGCTGGTTGATGATAATGACACTGATAATTTCATCAGTAAGCGTATCATCGAGATCACAAAGTTTGCCAAACGGGTTGAAGTTAAGGGCTCAGGAAAGGCGGCCCTGGATTACCTTCGCGAAAATCAAACCAACGCTGAGGATCTGCCCAGCCTGATTTTCCTTGATATTAACATGCCTATCGTGGATGGCTTTGTCTTCCTCTATGAGTTCGAAAAATTCAATGAGATAGTGCGCAATAAATGTAAAGTCATTATTCTCTCCAGCTCCGATAACAAACGCGACATTGATAAGATTGTCAACAACAACCACGTTATCAAATTTATTACCAAGCCTTTGACGGAAGTAGCACTTGACGAGATCAAGCTTAACAATATTTAGTTTCATTGTTAGTTGATTTGCTCTATTTTCGGCCGATAAGCCAATTATGTTCAAAAATTTTAACAGGATGAAAAAAGTCGTCAGTGCCTTCGCTTTTATCGTAATGCTTTCAATCGCTTGCGTAACCGATGCACAGATCGTTAAGCCTGATACCCTTTCACCCTGGAAGAGAAAGCTTGTCATCAACCTGAATATCAATCAGGCTGCTTTCTCTTCTAATTGGAAATCGGGCGGGGTGAATTCTATCGGACTGAATGCCCTCCTCAATTACCAGTTAAATTATGCCAAAGACCGCGGTTCATGGGATAATCAAATTGACCTGCTGTATGGGTTCGTAAATAATTCTGGACAAGGTTACAGGAAAACATTAGATCGGATCTTTATC
>JANNPM010000403.1:0-2520 GCA_031400145.1 Chryseolinea sp.
ACATAATCTTCCTCCTTTGGAAATTTACCGACCGACATATTATCATAAGTGAATTCAGTCTTTACGGCAGTCTGCCCTTTCAAGACGGTTAGGTCGCCTTCAACTACTTTGATCTTTTGGCCATATGCCACTACAGAAAATCCAAAAACTAGAATGAATGAGACGTACTTCATGGGATTGATTTTTTTAATTAATGTTATGAAACATGATCACTCAACGAAACGCAAGTAAACAGGTTTTTAAGAGTGAATCAAGAAATTGCAATTTAAGAAATTATACAAACGTTCCATAATTTCTATCAACACCGCCCTACCTTTTTCCCAGTATTTCTAACATTGATCCAAATCGCTAATTTGCCAGCTCTTTTAAAATCTACAGGTGATGATCAAAAACATCAAAGGTAATAATCGTAACATCGGTATGTTCGGCATTTCATACCCCGGGTTCTATTTCTGCAGCGACATTGCCGGATGCAGTGGTGTGATTGGAGGCGCTCGGTAGATGAAAGCAAAGGTTGATATTCGTGAGGACGCGATGCTTTAATAAATCGGTTTGTATGACAAGGTGGACGACCCTCGTGGGAATGATTTTGCTGGCCTCTCATACCGCGGCGCAGTTCAAAAATATAAAGATCGATTCGGCTGCACTTGATAGCAAGCTTACAAATCCATCCATAACAATTGTAAAGAAGGATGGACCGGCTTTAGCTGCTTGCGCTATGGGGTCTTTATACCTCAGCAGCGATGGTGGAAAAACGTGGAAAAAATCAAAAGCACCCGGCTCCGGACGCGACAAAATTTTAATCTCGGATGGCAAAGGAACGTTATTCGTGATTGAGGCGACAGCGGGTAACGGCCGAAAGTCGCAAATCCTCTGCACATCTTCCAGGGACGAGGGCAAGACATTTGATGATGGCGTCGTGATTGCAAATGTGCAAGGCAAAGACCAGGCTGTTCCCTCTGCATCAATGGATGCCAAAGGAAACTTGTTTGTTACGTGGACACAATTTGACAAGTTTCAAAGTGCAGACTCTGCCTGTAGATCTTTAATCTTTCTTGCATCGTTAACCAACGGCAAAAAGTGGAATAAGCCCGTCGAGATTTCTCAGTTTGCAGGTAATTGTCTTGCGGACAGGCATACGGCAATAGGTGGAACCACAGTCATTGGCCCTGATGGAAAAATGTTTGCTGCATGGTGTAACGGGGCGAAGATTTACATGGACCGTTCATTTGGAAACGCGATCTGGCTGCAGAATGATATATTCGTTGGTAATGTAACTCCCGGATGGGACCTGGTTATTCCAGGCCATGCGCAACCTGCAAGCATGCCTGAACTTCTTGTCGATCAAGGTAAGGGGCCATATAAGGGCTGCCTCTATCTCTCCTGGGCAGACCAAAGGAACGGTGCGTCAGACACTGACGTATGGTTTATGCGTTCCAACAATCATGGCGATAACTGGTCTTCGCCGCTGCGTATGGGTGAAGTCGTTGCCGCCAAGCATCAATATGCACCGAAGATGACCGTTGATTCCTCAACCGGTTACATCTACATTTTGTTTTACGACCGCGGACCGTACGAAAATAATGAAACCAATGTGTCTCTTGCGTATTCAACCGATAGTGGCGGCAGCTTTAAAAATGTGACGATCAGCGAAACGCCGTTTGTCCCCGATGACAAAACTTCGATGGGCAGATACCTGAGCATCACAGCAGCCAATGGCGTGATTGTGCCGATATGGTCCAGGATGGATGATGCCGAAACCAGCCTGTGGACTGCGACCATCAAACAGGAAGATCTTGTCAAGCCTGCTAGTGCTGTGAAATCAAAGAAGAAAAAGTAATCGCCTGCAGGCGCCTAATAATAACTTTACAATATTTTATCGCCCTCTTCAAATTTTAGCTATTTAAGATGGTTTCCCTTATTTTTACGATTCAAAGAACGCTAACCATTTTAAAATGACAGTTGACGAAAAAAAACTATCTTACAAGGTAAAGGATCTGGCACTTGCTGCCTGGGGACGTAAAGAGATTAAGTTAGCAGAAGCTGAAATGCCTGGCTTAATGGCCATTCGTGAGGAATTCGGAAAACAAAAGCCGCTAAAGAATGCACGTGTGGCAGGTTGCCTGCATATGACGATTCAAACCGCGGTTTTGATTGAAACCCTCACCGAGCTTGGAGCGGAAGTAAGCTGGTCTTCGTGCAACATCTTTTCGACGCAAGACCATGCCGCCGCCGCTATCGCAGCAGCGGGTATTCCGGTGTACGCATGGAAGGGGATGAATGAGGTGGAGTTTGATTGGTGTATCGAACAGACCCTGCATGCCTTTAGTGGCAACAGGCCTCTCAATATGATTCTAGATGACGGCGGTGACCTTACCAATATGGTTCTCGACCGGTATCCGGAACTCGTGGCCGGAATAAAGGGAATATCAGAAGAAACTACTACAGGTGTTCATCGTCTGATTGAACGAATGCATAATGGCAAACTACCGCTTCCCGCCATTAACATCAATGACTCGG
>JANNPM010000442.1:0-4914 GCA_031400145.1 Chryseolinea sp.
CGACTTCGAGAATTGCCACTGCTTGCTCTCGGGATACCGACGGAAAATCGTCGAGAAACTCGTCCAAGGAGTGGCCGGCCTCGAGATAATCGAATAGCGTCTTAACCGGAACCCTCGTTCCGACGAATACAGTAGTACCCACAAGTTCTTTCCGTCAGCATGATAAAAGGGATCACTTGCAACCTTTAGCCGGATGCCATTGTTTAGTAATCGGTATATGGCGCGCGGCGAATAATACTCATACGTCTCGAATACATACGCATAGTCGCTTTTGCCCCCGACCCTGGTTCCGCCTGGTAACTTGAGGTCAACTAATTTCCCACCCAGTGTAGGGATCGTCTTACACTCTTCGTACTCAACTCCAAATGCAAGTGGCAGCGTCCAGCTGGATATATCATAAAACAAGCTGTCTTTAAAGGTTGTGCGTTTTTCAAACATACTCTTGATGAGTTTGTATTGCGGCTGATTCAGGGGCACAATGTAACTGGTGCCGGGATCGAACCTCTTTCCGTTGAGATTAAGGGTGGACGTTGTCTTATAAACGTCGATGGCCTGCCGGGCAAAAACTTCAGCAAGGTGAAACGACCGAGCCTTATCATTTGAGGAGCCAAACACATATGCCTTGATCACATCCCTTGTCGCTTCTGCTGCTGACTGCTTGTAAAAGTCGCGTTGATAATTAAGGAGATCAGACCGCATGGCATTAACAGCGTGGAGGGAGCTTAATGCAGTCACAAACTGGTTGCGGATGGTAAAAGGGAATGTAAGGATTCCGTTGACACTTTCCTGAGCATGCCCACGGGAGCTTGCCTGTTCAAAAAGAATTCCAATAGACCCTTGTATATCAGGAAAGGTCGAGCCTTTCCCGTAATAAAAATCGTCGTACCCTTCCTGCGTGTAATAGAATGAACCGATGTCTTCAAGCGCCTTTGCGTGATATGTGCCGATACGTCTTGTGAGGTCAAGGTTTTTTTCGGGTGTTAGGGGATGCATCCGTGATGGGACGCCAGGCTGGAAAAAGAACGACGCATTGGTTCCCATTTCATGATGGTCCGTGAGTACATTTGGCTTCCAACGGTGGAACGTTTTTACCCGTGCCTTGGATTCGGGATTTTGTGCAACAAGCCAATCGCGATTAAGGTCGAACCAGTAATGATTGAAACGACCCCCTGGCCATGCTTCGTTGTGTTCGGCATCATTTGGGTCGGTTGATGTCTGAATGCTTTTACGGGAATTCACCCAGCTGCTGAATCTTTGCATTCCGTCAGGGTTGTATGAAGGATCAAAAAGTATGACGGTGTTATTCAGATATTCTTCTATCACCGGACCCGTTGCCGCGGCAAAATGATAGGCTGCGAGCAAGCCGGCATTTACACCGCTCGCTTCGTTGCCGTGGATGCTGAAACCTATGTAGAAAACTGCAGGCATATTTTTAACATCGATGCCTGACGATTTTTCATTATCCGTTAGCAGGATATGCTGCTGCCTGATGCTTTCCAACTGCACATGATTCTTCGGTGAAGTAATTATGAGCAGCAAAATAGGACGGGCCTCGTGTGAATACCCCGCGACCTCCAGCGTTATCCGATCCGACGCTTTATCAAGTGCATACATGTAGTTCACCAGCTTGTCGTGTGTAACATGCCACTCACCCACGTCATGACCAATAACGGATTTTGGTGTGGGTATCAAAGGGTTGTAAGTATCTCCCTCCGAAAGATAATAACGGAGGTCGGGCTGGCCGCTCAAACTCTCCGCAAACGATGTAATAAAAAAGGCAAGGAAGAAAGTCTTCATATCATGTTGCATTATCGAGGCTGAAGTAAATCTAAAATAAACCATTATTAGTCAAACCTTTACACAGCTTTTTTATGAATGGTTTCAGCATACTTGTTACGTTGTTGTGAACAAATCCCGGCAAGATTTAAAGCCCCGATAAAGTTGAAGTGTCGACGTTGCGGTAGTTTTATGAATTCGATTAACCTAACTAAAATACTAAATGAATAAAGTTTTACTGCTAATAATTTTTGCGTGTCTTACATCCTTGGGTGTAAAATCACAAGGGGTGACAACTTCGAATATCACTGGATTTGTTACCGACCAGGCTGGAAGTCCGCTGCCAGGCGCAACTATCCATGCGGAGCATCAACCTTCGGGAACGCAATATGGTACTTCCGCTTTACAAGATGGGAAATTCATTATTTCGAACGCACGAGTCGGCGGACCTTATAAGATCACAATATCTTTTATTAGCTACGATACCAAAGAGGTCGACGATATTACATTGGTATTGGGAATCACTGCAAATGTTGATGTTCAACTTGTTGAAAGCGGCAAGGAGCTTGAGGAAGTTGTAGTTACCAGCAGCAGTATTGTCAATTCAGATCGTACAGGAGCAGTTACGAATATTTCCAACCAGCAAATAACCAGACTGCCAACGTTGAGCCGAAGTTTTAGCGATTATGTGCGCTTAACCCCACAGGCGAATGGAACCACATCCAGTTTCGCGGGCAGAAGCAACGGGTACAACAATATTACCGTCGACGGTGGACTTTTCAATAATGCGTTCGGCCTTTCTGGTACAGTAGGAGGTCAGACGAATGCTCAACCCATAAGCCTTGACGCGGTTGATCAAATCACAACCAGCATAGCACCATATGACGTCCGGGAGGGGAGTTTTACGGGTGCAGGCATTAACATTGTTACGAGGAGTGGTACGAATGACGTATCCGGATCAGTTTATTACTTCACCAGAAGTGAAAGCTTAACGAATGATAAAGTTCGCGACCTGAATAGCCCGCTCGGCACGTTCGGCGTTGAAAACATCGGTTTCCGTGTTGGCGGGCCAATTATCAAAAACAAGGTCTTCATATTTGCAAATTATGAAATTGAAAGGAGGGATGATCCCGGAACCCTTTGGACTGCCTCGCGTGGTCAATCCGGCACGAATGTTTCTGAGGCCCGGGCGTCAGATCTTGACAGTTTAAGTTCATTTCTGCAAGAGAATTATGGATTTAGCACTGGACCTTATGAAGGGTATGATTTGGAAACCAATAGCGACAAGGCGGCCGTAAAGCTCGATTGGAATATCAGTAACAACCACAAGTTAACTTTGAAGTATAACTACCTTGAGTCCTATAGAGACGTAGCGCCCAGCACCAGCGGAGCGATTGGAAGTACGAGAAGCCCCGGACAGACCGGCTTGCCGTTTCTTGGAGCATATTACCGGATAAACAATAATCTGAATTCATTCTCCGCTGAATTGAACAGCATCCTCGGCAACAAGTTTTCCAACAAGGTTCAAATCGGATATTCGGCGTTCCGTGATTATCGTGAAACCCCGACAACTTCTCTTGCTTTTCCGATGGTCGACATTGGAAACGGTTCCAACAATTTTCTTACTGCATTTGGTACAGAGCCGTTCTCAGCCAATAACATCCTGAACACGAATGTTATCCAGATATCGGATAACTTCGATATGTATCTAGGTAAGCACACGCTTTCAGTAGGGACTTACAATGAGATCTATAAATTCGAAAATGGATTTGCCCCTTCCTATTACGGGCTGTATCAATTTGCAACGCTTGACGATTTTTATCAAAGCGCTGCCGGTGAGACTGGTAAGGTAGCACGTTACGAACTACGATGGGCAGCAAATGCTACCGGTTCTTTTCCACTTGTTGAAACACGTGCAACGCAACTCGGATTCTACGCTCAGGACAAATATGAAGTAGGCAGGAGATTTAATTTTACGGTTGGATTAAGAGTTGACATTCCGATTATTAGCTCCGACATTGAAAGAAATGCTGATGCAGAAGGAAAGGTTTTTCGTGATGGCGCCACCATCCTGACAGACCAGCTGCAAAAAACTCAGGTACTTTGGTCACCTAGAATTGGATTCAACTACGATATAAAAGGTGACAAGACTATGCAGATAAGAGGAGGTACCGGCGTATTTACGGGTCGTGTTCCTTACGTATGGATATCAAACCAGGCGAGTAATAATGGTGTGTTATTTGGGTCAAGAGTATTTACCGGAACAGACCTGGCAGCGATCACATTTTCCGGAGATGTAAATGCATACCGGCCTGTTGGTGATGCGGCAGTCGCGAGCGCGTCGTATAACCTGGCCGTTACGGATAAGGATTTCAAGTTCCCGCAGGTCTGGAGGACAAATGTTGCTTTGGATTATGATTTTGGAAATGCATTCATAGCAAGTCTTGATGTTGCTTACACCAAAGATATCAATGCGGTGTATCATCAGAATCTGAATTTGCCGACTGCGACCGTATTCGCCGAAGGAGCGGATAACAGGCCGATCTACTACAGCACATTTCCCAATACTGGGGCATCCGGTGCAAAAGCAGCGCAGATTAACGCCAACATTAGTGATGCGATCGTAATGAAAAATACCAATAAGGGATACAGCTACTTCATCACCGCACAAGCAAGAAAAGGATTTGGATTCGGGCTCGATCTAACTGCTGCGTATACGTTCACGGACTCGCGCTCTGTAAATGATGGAGGCTCAATTGCTCAATCTATTTGGAGAGATCGGCAGGTGTCAGGCGATCCGAACGAAAACGTTCAATCCTATTTCGCGAACCTTGCATCCCATCGTATCATAGCATCATTAAACTATCGAAAGGAATACTTGGATCACCTTGCTACGAGTATAGGCATGTTTTATGAAATTGCTCCGAATGGAAGATTTTCATATACCTATACAGGCGACATGAACGGTGACAACTCTGGCGGCGGCGGAAATGACCTCATATACATTCCCCGTGACAGAAGCGAGATCAACCTGGTTGATATCACAAACACAGATGCTACCGTTTACACTGCGGATCAGCAATGGGCCGATCTGGATGCCTACATAAATCAGGATGATTATCTGAGTGACAGAAGGGG
>JANNPM010000450.1:0-4350 GCA_031400145.1 Chryseolinea sp.
GTAGACACCTTTCTCATCCGTTCTGGTGATGTAGGAGGGACGGTGTTTAAAGATGTTGAAAGTATCTTTTTCGTACAGCCCAACCGTCGCTTCTTTTGAAGGCAGTTGGGTAAGCAGATCAAATGTGTTTCCGGTTATCGAGAGTGAGTCGATATAATTTCCGGTACTAAAGGCGATTTGTATGTTTCGCGCTGGATTTTTTTCGGTGATGTCTTGTACTGCGTCACGCAGGCTGACAGAATAGGTGGTATTTTCAGTTAATTTGTTTTCGAACTGAACGAAAACTTTGTTTTTTTTTATGGTTGCCTCGAAGTCTTTGCCAACGGCTGGCGTGATGATGATCTGTTCCTTCGGATTATTAAGTACTAATGATTCATTAAAGGTGAGTTCGATTTCTTGTCCGGTGAAATTTATTTGTTCGTGTTTGGGATTTGATTGAATGAGTATTGGCGGTATGGAATCTTTTGGGCCGCCCGTGGGACTTGTTACTCGGGCGCACGACAGTGCAAAGAGCATACAGACGAGCCAATGGAGGTGCTTGTGAATTCTCATTTTCGAACAATATAAATGAGACTTGAATAATCTTTATACTTTATTGCGCTCCAGTTCGATTTTAAGCCGTTGATTATTCCTTTGAAGAAGGTTAATGGCCCCGTCTTTCCCCTGCGCTTATATTGCTCGCTGAGAATGCAGACGTAAAATGCGTCGAGCTTTAGGGGTACCGTTGCGTGTAAAATAAATCCGTGCGCAGTCAGCAGACGTTGCATTGTATCTTGAGAAAAATGCCACAGGTGCCTGGGTACGTCGTAAGCTGCCCATAACTGCTTATAACGCATTGCGTCGGGGCTTCGGTAGTTGGGGACGGCTATGAACATCATCCCGGCATTTGAAAGTTTTGAGTGCAGCAATTGAAGTGTTTCGTTGAGATCAGATACGTGTTCGAGCACGTGCCACAAGGTAATCACGTCATAGTCTGCGATACCGGTTTCATCCAGGCTGGCAACAACATTCGTTTCCGAAACCTGTGCGGCGATTTTTCTTGCAACTGGGGAGGGTTCAATCCCTGTTGCCGACCAGCCGTTTTGATTGCTGTATTCCAGGAACGTGCCGGTGCCACATCCGTAATCGAGAAGTTTTTTTGATGGGCCGGAGTAGTATTTGTTAATAAGACTGTGCTTCCAGCGGAGCGTAAATTGCCGGACAATTTTGTAAAGGCAGGCGATAACAGTGGACGCGCGGTCAGCGTGAGAGATATACCCGTCAGACAAATAATAATCGCTTAGCCTTGGTGGTACTGGATAAGTGAGCAGGAATTTGCAATTGGTGCATTGTATGACGGTAAACGTTTCATGTGAAACAGTATGGTCTTCCGCGGTGAGGTAGGGTTTGAATGTAAGTCCCAGGCATAATGGGCAAGGAGGTGGCTGTTTCATTTGCCCATGAAAACGGTAAGAACTGAGAGATCGGCCGGAGAGACGCCGCTGATTCTCGACGCCTGGCCAACGGTTTCAGGCTTTATTTTCTTGAGTTTTTCGCGGGATTCGGTAGACAGGGCCTTGACTATGTCATAATTGAAATCGGCCCTGATTCTGAAGTTTTCCAGCTTCCCAAGTTTTTCTACCAGATGCTGTTCCCGTTCGATATAGCTATCGTATTTGATGTTAATCTCAACTTGCTGGAGGATTTCTGGAGTGTACTTGTCTAACAAGTCGGCAATTTCGCTATTCAGTGAACGTAAGCCTGACATCCCGACCTGGGGTCGTTTAAGGAGTTGTGCGAGCGTTATTTTTTCTGGAATAGGCGAGGTTTTTAAATCCTCAAGCCCCTGGTTGATGGTGTCGGGAGCGAATTTGTTGCGACGAAGCTCCTTCGATAAGGCGGCGATTTGATCTTTTTTATCCAATACACGCTGAAGCCTGACGCCATCAGCCAATCCAATACGATAACCGATTTCAGTCAACCGGATGTCGGCATTGTCCTGTCGTAGGAGTATTCTGTACTCTGCCCTCGATGTGAACATACGGTACGGTTCCTGCGTACCTTTGTTAACAAGGTCGTCAATGAGAACGCCGATGTATGCTTCCGAGCGTTTCAAAACGAACGGTGCCTTTTCATTTATTTTGTTGTGCGCATTAATCCCGGCGATCAGACCCTGGCAGGCGGCTTCCTCATATCCCGTGGTTCCATTTATTTGTCCCGCAAAATAAAGACCGTCAACGAGTTGTGTTTCGAGTGTTGTGCGGAGCTGCGTAGGGGGAAAGTAGTCGTACTCTATTGCATATCCTGGCCGGAACATTTTGGCATTTTTGAAGCCTGGAATGCGCGTAAGTGCTTGATATTGAACGTCTTCAGGCAACGATGTCGAAAATCCATTCACATAGATTTCGACGGTGTTCCAACCTTCGGGCTCAACAAAAATCTGATGTCGCTCTCGGTCTGCGAAACGGTTGATCTTGTCTTCAATAGAAGGACAATATCTTGGACCAATCCCCTTAA
Organism: Chryseolinea sp.; assembly: GCA_031400145.1. Lineage (GTDB taxonomy): Bacteria > Bacteroidota > Bacteroidia > Cytophagales > Cyclobacteriaceae > Chryseolinea. The sequence goes on from JANNPM010000450.1 coordinate 2,497, forward strand.
TCCGGCCTTGGAACATTGGTGATTTCCCGAAGCCCTTTCTCAGCTCCTCATGAACGTCGTCGTTAGTATAGGTGATCCAGCAGCTCACCTGTTTCTTCAGAGGAGAAGTTGAGGAATAGGAGAATTTCCCCGGATTTTCATCTCCAGATTGTTCCTCCATCTGTGAATAATCAAGGCTTCTGCCATCTACTCTAGGGGGAGTGCCTGTCTTCATCCTTCCCGATTCGAAGCCCAGGGTGATTAGTTGTTCTGTTAGCCCTGTGGCGGCTTTTTCAGCGGTTCTTCCGCCGCCGAAGCTTTTTTCGCCGATATGAATCCTCCCATTGAGGAATGTTCCGTTAGTCAGCACTACTGCCTTGCTTTCTATCTCTAATCCTAATGCGGTCTTTACCCCTACCGTCCGGCCATCCTTAACGATTATCTCACTGACCATTTCTTGCCAGAAATCGATATTGGCGGTACGTTCTAATTCGAGTCGCCATTTTTCAGAGAACTGCGTTCTGTCATTTTGCGTCCTTGGGCTCCACATTGCAGGGCCTTTGGACAAGTTGAGCATTCGGAACTGGATCATGGAGTTATCAGAGATAATGCCCGACATCCCTCCCAGCGCGTCTATTTCACGGATAATTTGACCTTTAGCCACGCCGCCCATGGCAGGGTTGCAGGACATCTGTGCAATTGTATTCATGTTCATGGTAACGAGAAGCACTTTAGAGCCCATTTTGGCTGCGGCAGAAGCCGCCTCGCAGCCAGCATGTCCCGCTCCCACAACGATCACGTCATATTTAGGAAACATTCTTTCTCGACTTTAGCCGTTCCACGTGGAACGAAGGTTTACCTCGCAAAGATAGGTAAGCATCCTCTTTTTTGCGCATCAATGCCTTTTTGTTACGACCTTTATCTGAATATCCCATTAAGTGCAGCACGCCGTGAATAATCACCCGATGAAGTTCGGTCTCAAATTCAATTGCCAGCAGTTTGGCATTCTCTTTAACGCGTTCCACACTTATGAAAATGTCTCCCGTCAGCGTTAATTTTTCCTCAGTGTAGTCGAAAGTGATGATATCGGTGTAGAAATCATGGGAGAGATACGTCAAATTGATCTTTCTTAAATACTCATCAGAACAAAAAATGAAGTTCAACTCCCCTAGCTTACGCTTTTCGCTTTTAACCGCGGCCTTAATCCAGGCTGTTATTTTTCGGGGATGTGCAATGGAAAAGGGAACTCCTTCATTAAAGAAATGAATGGAGGTCATTACTATGAGTTCATGTAAAAGCTAAGTTCAACAATACGTCCATTCTCTTTAAAGTTCACTTCGTCAGACAGATGCTTCATTAGAAAAATTCCACGACCTCCTAACTTCTCGATGTTTTCGGGAGAAGTGGGGTCCGGTAGATCTCCAAAATTAAACCCGTTGCCTTCATCCTTTATCACAAAACGGAGTAAGCTATCGTCAAGGGACAAGCTTATAAACACATTCTTTGACTTGTCGTTAGCATTGCCATGACGAATTGCGTTATTTACAGCTTCTGTTACCGCAATCATGATATTGCCATACATGTCATCATCCAAATGAAACCTATCCTTCGCGTTGTCGATGAAGCTTTCAATCATTCTGATATTCTCCGTAAGTGACGGGACCTGGATGCTGATGGTATTCATGCGCTGTTTACCTCTTATTGCACTTAATTTTCTCCAACTCTCTTGAAATACTCATTAACTTCCTTCTTGTAATAAGGGTAGAGCTTTGGAGGTACTGTCTTTAGCAATTCTACTTCTTTTTCCTTTAGTCGCAAATATTCCTCAAATGCCTTGGGCATTTGTTTCTCATAATCCTTTGCCGTCTCACCCTT
>JANNPM010000460.1:0-8096 GCA_031400145.1 Chryseolinea sp.
GTTTTCCAGCCTTCCTTATAGGAAGTGAAATATGCGTTGGACCACTCCACTCGCTTGTAATAATTTCGGATAAATTCCTTCGCGCGATCCTGGCTTCCGGTGATTCCCAGGATAACCCTGTCGAACGCTTTCTTGTCACCTTTGGCTTCTTTAACCCTTGCGAACTCCTGCTTGGTGCAGATGTAAACGAGCGGATCGGCAAGGCTTTCCACTTTCGCAAGCCTGGGGTAATCATCCTCTATTCTGAATGCAAAGCCATCCGCTGTATTGGTGTCCTGCTGCACAAGGTATAAACCTGTCTCGTTGAATGTGATGGGTGTGTTGGCGCTGATGGCATATGTGGAATCTGTTTTCATGCTCCTCGCTACGCGTCCCATGCCTTCTGAGAACGCCGGAACGGCAGCCGGAAAATCGTCATCATAAAAAGAAACGATGTTGCCCTCACCTATACCTTTTAGCGTGATGGCGTCGCCGATCTTTGCATACGGCTGGTGTACGACATTGTCATTCACGACCATGTACCCGTTAGCAGGATAATTCGGTGGAAGACTTCTGTAAAATACCCAGACGCGTTTCGCAAAGTCATCAAGCACCTTAACCGATATATATTGCAACAGCGCAGAGGTTGGTAGTTGAACGGTTCCCCTGATCTCATTTTTCAGAATGGTTTTCTCAATGGCGCTTGTGTCAACAGCCGTGCCCATCTTCTCGTCCAACGAGCTTCTCAGATCCCATTGAAGTGAATATTGTTCAGCCCTTTGCGACGTATCTACCAGCACCATTGAATAATGGCAAACCCATCCACTTTCGGAACGAACGGCTTTGATGCTAAAAGTAAAAGGCTCAGTTGGATCAAATTCGAAGTTGTAGTTGATGTCCCGGAGGGCCTGACCGGCTAATCCGAGATTTGCAAAAAGCGCAACAATGCAGAGGACGTATCTCATATCTTGCTCAAATTAATGAAGGTTTTTAACATTTACGAAGTTCGGGTAGGGTAACGTTGAAAGTGAGATCAAGTGACCTTCCAAATTATTACTTTTGTCGCCATATGTCCAAAGTATACACCACGGAGATCACAAGCGACGAAATAATTTCGGATAATCCAATTCATCAACGCCTGTACAAGGCCTACGTAGTAGCTGCCGGATTTGTCTATGGCGATGTGCTGGAGGTAGGTTGTGGTGAAGGGCGAGGGGTTGCCACATTGATGCCGAAATCCAATAGCTTCACTGCCGTCGACAAAATAGAGCCATTGCTGGTTGCATTGCGTAAGGAATTTCCGGCGGGAACATTCATCAACATGAATATCCCGCCCCTATCAGGACTGGCGGACAATGCGTATGATACCGTGGTAAGTTTTCAGGTTATTGAACATATTCATGATCACGTAAGCTACTTGCATGAAATAAGACGCGTGCTTAGACCTGGCGGCATGGCATTGATGACCACACCTAACCGCAGCATGTCACTGTCGCGCAACCCATGGCATATACGCGAATATTTACCCGACGAGCTGAAGTCTCTTGCTCAAAAGATTTTCAGCTCGGTTGAGTTGAAAGGGATCACCGGAAACGAAAAGGTAATGAGTTATTACGAGCAGAACAAAAAATCTGTTCGTCGCATTACACGTTTTGACGTGCTGAATTTGCAATATCGACTGCCCGCAGCGATGTTGCGTGTACCCTACGAGATTCTAAACCGGTGGAACAGGAACAAACTGCAATCGGATGATCAAAGGCTCGTACACGATATACACCATGATGATTACATAGTAGTAGAAGATCCCACCAAAGCCCTGGACCTGTTACTGATCGTACGAAAATAACCGGAAGTTATTCCGACTCCTTTTCGATGTCTTTTGCACTTACGCTTACCTCCTTGATGCCATCCTTAAATTCACGAACGCCTTTTCCGAGGCCTTTCATGAAATCAGGGATTTTCTTTGCTCCAAAGAAAACCAGAATGACCAATCCGATGAGCAGAATTTCCTGGAATCCAACTCCGCTGAGGAACAATAGTGTTGAGGTTGACATGATGATATTTGTTTACTGGTGAGACTGTTGAGAATAAGTTAGCTGGTTATGTAAGTGGTGGTACCAGTGATAAGGGCAGAGACCCGGAAAAAGTTCCAGGTCTCTCCACTCAACCAACAACACTATGATACAATAAAAGGACCGGCGATCGCAAGGACCTCATCCGGCGTCAAAGGTTCATCAAAGGCCTCTGTGGCGATGGCCGCAGAATACCCCAGCGATGTTACACTGGCACCGCCCTGGGTGACATTATCCTCCCCCGCATAGATGGCGGTCGGCAGTCCGTTTGCATCGGCGCCTGTTATCCAGCCCTTTTCAGCACGAAGCCTTCTCACCATACTTGCATGGCGGGCTTCTACCGAATGAATTTGTAATGCTGCCGGAAGGATATCGGCATTGCCGAGAAGCTCACCGGCACGTCCCTTGTATGCCCGAACTCCAGTATCTTCAAACGCTTGCGAAAGCGTAAGGAATGTCTGATAATTTGTGAAAACATCGGCGTATGTTCCGCTCGCGGTAAAATCAAATTCCGGTTTGTCGACGGGCGTAGCAGACAATGACATCAGCACTGATTTCAAGAAGTTCACATGGGCGTCTTCATGCTTGCTGATTTGCTGAAAGATAGCCTTACGATTGTCTGGTATCAAACCGTTAGCGGCGAGCCCTGCCTTGTAATATTCATCCTCCAGGTATTCAAGTGTCAACGCATAGTTCAAAATGTCAGGAACACTAGAACTCTGTCCATATGCTTTGCTAAAAATACCACCGAGTAATACTGGTACGGACGCGGCAGCGAGTTTAAACCCTCCTGTGGACAAATGCTTGAATATGGCGCGTCGTGAATTTAGTCGGCCGTAAACTTCCGGATCAACCTTTTCTATGTTTTCAATAATCTTAAATATGTTCATTTTTTGTAGGATTTAATGTTAGCTGGGAAGTCTGTCAAACGTGACTGTGTTCTTAATAAATGGATCCGCTGCTGCGAGGACAACACTAGGTGCATTTGCCCCGTCTAATCCTGTATTGACAGTTACCACATCGTCGCCGGCAAAGTCTTCGGAGAATGGATTTAACAGATCTCGTATAGCTGAAGCATGCCGCGCCTCTACAGATACGATTTTGCCGGCGAGCAGCAGATAATCAACATTTGCAATTAGCTTACCGGCACCGTTGTATGCGGAAACGCCCAGATCTTCAAAAACTTTTGCCGTTCCCAGCACGCTTTCACGGTCGTTGAAATCAATAGAACTGAAATCGAATTCTACTGCTGCAATTGCAGCATCGCCCAGCGCCGCTTTAAAAAAGTCGCGATGCGCTAATTCATGGTTGCGTATATCAGTGAGGATAGTCGTCTCGGCGGCAGTCATGGCTGAATAAGGTGTAGTGATTACCTGAACATAAAAGGCTGCCTCGAGTTGTTCCAGCAAATAAGCATAATTAAGAATACCAGTATCGCCGCTTCCAAGGTCTACACCGGGTGTGTTCATGTCAGTGCTGTCATCATCATCATCGTCACATCCTGCCACTAACAGTGCAGTTGCTGCCGAGGAAGCTCCTAAGTATTTCAGAAACTTGCCTCGTCTCATCGGTGACATGATTTTATTTTCAAAGTCACTACCGATGATCTTTTGCGCTTTCACATTGATCTTCTTCATAGGTTCACATTTTTTATAAGGATTGATTAATAGAGTTACCTACGACGAGTCTGTGGCCTGTGGATTTGAGCGATTTGATTTTTTTTATAATTTTGTAATCCAATACTGACTTTATTCCCGCAGCTCAAAAAAATATCCCCGAAGATTCCTTGGTTGCTTCACTAAGGGCGAAAGAGCGAAGTGCTTTGGAGTATCTCTACGACCACTACGCGGGAGCATTATTGGGTGTCATCTCACGGATCATCAAGAAAGAGGAACTGGCAGAAGAAGTCCTGCAGGATGTTTTTATGAAAGTTTGGGATCGCATTGAATCCTACGACCCGACAAAAGGCAGACTTTTCACGTGGATGCTCAATATTGCCCGCAATCAGGCAATTGACAAGACACGGTCCAAAGAATTTAGTAAGGAGAAAAAAACTGGCGAGATCGGGAACTTCGTAAATAGAATCGACAAAGAGGGGTTTGTTGAGCAACGCGTCGAATCGATCGGTTTGCGGCAACTCCTTAAAGGTCTCCCCGAAGATCAGCGATTTATTATTGACCAGCATTACCTGAAAGGTTATACTCAGGCCGAAATATCGGACGAGTTCAACCTTCCATTGGGCACCGTGAAAACCAGGATGCGGCTGGCCATGAAGGAATTAAGAAAATTGTTAGTCGAGTGAATGTTGAAGAATACATATCGTCCGGAATTCTGGAAGCTTACGCGCAAGGAGAGCTTTCTGAACAGGAAGGTGCAGCGGTAGAAACAAATCTCAGCAAGTACCCTGAACTCAGAAAGGAACTTGAAGCAATTGAAGCTGTTCAGGAGTCGCTTCTGCAAAGGGCTGCTATCCAGCCACGCGTGGCAGTGAGGGACGCACTATTTGCAAAAATTGACGAACGCATACCGCGGTCGCGGGTAATGCCATTGACCCCGCCCGGCAAAACCGTAACTCGGTGGAAATTCGCGGCCGCGGCCTCCCTGGCGATTGCTTTGATCTCTTCCTATCTCGCGTATGATTATTGGAATAAATGGAAAAAAACGGAAGAAAGCCTTACTTCTTTGGTAGCGCAAAATCAACGGGTAGCAAATGATTACAACAGCGTTAATCAAAGGCTGGACCAGATTGAGAAGGATTTAAATGTCCTGGATAATCCGAATTTTAAGCGAGTAGTCATGAAGGGAACACCAAATGCCCCTGGGTCAGTTGCGGCGGTTTACTGGAATGAGTCAACAAAAGAAGTCTATCTCAGCGTACTCGATATGAAACAGCTTACTGCTGAGAGCCAATACCAGCTATGGGCAATTATTGACGGAAAGCCTGTTGATGCAGGAGTGTTCGATCATAATTTTGCCGGTCTGCTGAAGATGAAGAACATCTCATCGGGGGTGGCGACGTTTGCCGTCACCATCGAACCCCGCGGTGGCAAGGAAGCCCCTACGTTAAAAACCATGCAGGTGGCAGGGGACGTAGTGAAAGGGTAATCAATTGGAATTCAGCATAACCCCTGTTAATCATACATCTCCTTAAAGACAGCCCGTTCGCTCAAGGCCGTTCCCAGCCTCAGGAATGATTGTAAGAATTGATAACTTTGCACCTTTCATCAACCTTCCACTATGAGAGGACAATCCCTGCTATTTTTTTGCCTGATAGTGATCATTTCTGGCGCTGCGCGCGCCCAGAAATCCGATTCACTTATGCGGGTCCAGTGGGACGCGGGTATAAAGAAGCTCTCCGCCAATGAATACAACGAGGCGGCTGTGCTATTCACGCAATTAATCGACGGGGGCTTCCCGAATAAGGAAGTATTTGTCAAGCGCGGTGTTGCCTATTATAAAATCCAGCGTTATGAAAAGGCAAAGGCCGATCTCGACGAAGCCTTAAAAGCACGAATCAATACCGCAGAATTATTTGAATACCGTGGGAACACAAAATTTAATCTTGAGGACGTCGAAGGCGCCGCTACAGACCTCGAAAAAGCAGTAAGCATGGGAGTATCAAACGCAGAGACGTTCGCCAACCTTGGGAACGCGAAGTTCAGGATGGATAGTTTCCGCGATGCCGTTACAAATTATGATAAGGCCATCGCCGCCGGAAAGTCCGATGCAATACTTTACAATAACCGGGGAAAAGCAAAATCAAACCTGCAGGATTACATGGGGGCGTTGTCCGATCTGGATAAATCCCTGGAATTAAAGCCCGGCAGTACCAACACCCTTTTAAACAGGGCCGAGGTGCGTTACCACCTCGAGGATTGGAAGGGCAGCGCTGCAGACTTTGAAAAAGTTATTGCGTCCGGCAGGGCGGATGTTGAATTTTTTCAGAAGATGGGCACCGCCCGCTATCGCCTTCACGATTATAAAGGGGCAGCTGAAGCCTTGAACAATGTTGTGGAAAAGCGTGTACGCGACAAAGAAGTCTTTTCAATGCTGGGACTAAGCTTCGCCAAACTCGGAAATTGCCCTGAAGCCTCAAAGAGTTTATCGGCCGCCGTGGCCATGGGCGTCACTGATAAGGAGACCTTCTTCGAATTGGGCAAGTGTCAATATGTTGGGAAAGAATACGGTGCTGCGATGGAATCCCTAAAGAAGGCAGTAGCATTTGGCGCATCATCAAAAGACGTTTTTCACTATAAGGGCATGACCGGCTTTGCACTAAAGGATTATGAAAATGCTGTCAAGGATCTTGATATGGCAATTTCACTTGGCGTTAAGGATCCCGAAGTATTCGAGACCAGTGGTGATTTGAAATTTATAAAAAATGATTTCGCCGGTGCAATCAGCAATTATGATCTGGCCGTCAAGGGAGGCAGCAGCGATGCTGCGGTATTCAACAACCGCGGAAAAGCAAAGATGTCACTGAACGATCTGCCAGGCGCGATCACTGACTTCGACAAAGCTATACAATTAAGCAGTACCTATTCCACGGCCTTGCTGAACAGGGGCACGGCCAAGTTCCTGCTGAAAGACTATGGCGCGGCCGTCGATGACCTTGAAAAAGCAAAGGCAGGCGACGGTGAAAATCCGGAGCTACTTAAAATGCTCGGTATTGCAAATTATGTAACAGGAAAGAAGGATGCCGCAAAAGTTTACCTTGACAAGGCGATGAGTGCCGGTGTCAAAGACAGCAAGGTTTCTCTTTATTTAGGATACCTGCGTTTTGATGCCAGCGACTTTAAAGGAGCCCAGTCTGCATTGAATGCAGCGGAACAGGGAGGCGAAAAAGAGGATGATCTTTATGTCAAACGGGGCAAATCGAACTTTCAGCAAAAGGAGTATAGCGCAGCCGTTGCAGACCTTGAGAAACCTGCTGAGAAAGGTAATGCCGATCTGGCCACTTATGAAGCGCTGGGTCTTTCATACCTCGCCATGCAAAAGGAAAAGGAGTCGTTACCATCACTGGAAAAGGCAGGAGCCCTTGACAGCAGGAATACAGAAATTTATTATCAGCTTGGGAACCTCAGGTTTAAACAAGACAATTTCAAGGGCGCTATTGATGCGTATGACAAAGCCATCGCTTTGGGAGCAAGCGACGAGATAATCTTCAACAACCGGGGAAAGGCAAAGCTCAACGGCGGAATGGTGAAGGAGTCAATTGCGGACTTTGATCGTGCACTGGGCCTAAAAAGTGATTATACACAGGCGTTGAAGAACCGGGGTCTCGCCCGCTATCAATTAAAGGAGTATTCCGGTGTCATCGCGGATATGGCGATCGTTGTATCTCGCGGCGAAGCCACGGCTGATGAATATGGTGCGTCGGGCGTTTCAAAGTTCCAGACGAAGGATTACAAGGGTGCGGTAGCGGACCTGACCAGGGCAATCGACGGCGGTAGCAAGGACAATGCAATATATGTCTCCCGCGCCTCTTCCCTGTTTGAATTAAAAGAATATGAAAAGTCGCTTCCGGATTTTAACAAGGCCATCGCGGATGGAGTGGAGGATAACTCTGTCAATTTTAAGCGGGGTGCAGCGAAGTACTATCTGAAGGATTATGCCGGCGCAACACCCGATCTGGACAAAGCCATTAACGCCGGCATTAAGGATGCCCTCGCTTACGACATGCGCGGTCATGCCCGGTACGAAAGTCATGCGTATGAAGGGGCATTAAAGGATCTTGATCAGGCGGTAAGTATGGACCCCAAACTTGGTCCCGCATTTTTCCACCGCGCTGATCTTAAGTTTGTAACAAACGACCTTGCTGGTGCGATCCAGGATTATACCCAGGCGATGTCGCTTGGCCTAAATGATGCTATACTCTATAACAATAGAGGCAAGGCACATCTCAGGCAGGAAAATTATCCCGCCGCTATTTCCGATTTCAATAATGCGCTGGTCAGGAAGCCTGATTTCACAAAGGCCCTCGAGAATCGCGGCCAGGCATACATCGTTACAAAAAAATACGAGGAGGCCGTTCGCGATTTCAGG
>JANNPM010000281.1:0-1648 GCA_031400145.1 Chryseolinea sp.
TATGCTGTGCATTCAACATAAGAAGGCTGTGCTGTGTGAGAAAGCGCTGGCCCTGAACAGTGCGCAGGTACAGGAAATGATTCAGGCTGCGCAAAAAAATAAAGTCTTTCTGATGGAGGCGTTTTGGACAAAATTTACTCCTCAATATCGCAAGGTCGCTGCCTTAATTGCATCTGGCGTCATTGGAGAAATCAGAATGATCCACGCTGATTTCGGTTTTCTCGCGGCAGAGCCAACACCTCAGCGTTTGTATGATCCGGCCCTCGGCGGCGGAGCACTATTGGACATCGGCATTTATCCCGTATTTATGGCTACCTCCCTGATAGGACGACCTTCCAGCGTACAGGCGCTGATGAATGCCTATGCAACCGGGGTTGACAAACAAATTGCCATACAATTCAAATATGAGAACGGAGCGCTTGCGTTACTCAACGCCTCCTTCGAGACGGAGACTCCAGTTGAGGCTACAATGATGGGAACAAAGGGCACACTCCGGATGAAGAACCGGTTTCACAACGCCTCATCGAAGGTCGAGCTGGTAATGGGAAAAGATCCGGCACAACCAATTGCCATACAATCCGAGGAGGGAAACGGTTATCAATTCGAAGCCCGGCATGTTACAGCATGCCTTCAGCAACAACTGACGGAGAGTCCTGTCATGAAACATTATGACTCGTTACTGTTGATGGAAACGTTGGACCGGATACGGGAGCAATGCGGCATAAGGTATCCCGCGGATTCAACAACGTATCCCACCGGCCTTAGTTAACTAATTTTACTATTTTTCGCATCTTTAAAAGAAATATGGAAAGAGATCTGAAATTGAGTGGTTCTAAACAGGATGTCCTTGCCTCAGTACAAGAGCACCTTACAAATATTGGATTCAAGATTGCGTCCAAAGACTTCAATCGCCCATGGGGAGGTTTTTTTGTGCTGGATGAATCGCAGGCAACAGAGTTTGGTAAGCGCTACTTTCCGGAAGTGGAACTCTCCACGCTGAAAATCAGTGGGAAGCTTAGCCCTAAAATTCTAATGGTAGATTCTCACAAACGTCTTTCATGGCAGTTCCACGCTCGTCGCGCCGAGATATGGAAGCTTGTGGCCGGTACCGCAGGCGTTGTGACGAGTGAAACGGACGCCGAGGGAAGTGTAAAAACACTCGCTGAAGGTGATGTCATACGCCTTAGGCAGGGACAGCGACACCGGCTTGTTGGACTTGAAGGTTGGGGCATGGTCGCGGAGATTTGGCAACACACCGACCTTAATTCACCCTCTGATGAAGATGATATTGTCAGACTGCAGGATGATTTCGGAAGATAAAATGAGATAGAAATCGGATGGTAGGTAACGCGGTTGCCGGGAGAGCGTGCTGGTCCGTCGTAGCAACTTTCCTCTTTACCTGGCGCTGCTATCCAGCCAACGCCAATCGAACTTGCCGAATTGATAACCGCATGTCATTGCACCGGTAACGCCTCAAGGATCTCCCTCACGAACTCCGGAAAATCAGAACCATGATGGGAAATACCCAGCCGGACCACGACGAGCTTTCGCGACGGAATCACCATTACCCATTGCTCTTCAAAGCCGTCCGCCCAGAAAGCATCTACAGGAAGCATTGGATACTTCCTCATCTCAGGATTGTCAGGCG
>JANNPM010000537.1:0-6971 GCA_031400145.1 Chryseolinea sp.
GGGTGACCTTCTCTTCTTCTTCTCGCTAGCTAAGCTCCTCTTGCATTAACCTTTGGCTTCCGGCCTAGTCTCTTGCAAGTAGTTCTCTTACGTGTTTCGGCTTTCTTCGCTTGGATTATTTTTCCAATCGAATGGATATACATCCTCTTTATGCTTATTGGCACTGGAGAAAGCCCCTTTTTGTCCTGTTCGTGATTTTTAGTATCTCTTTTCTAAGACTAAAAGTTAGCCTTTTTGGGTATTAAAGCCGCAATTTGGGCACATTCTGCATAATAAACTTGTAAGGACGCAACATAATAAACTTGTTTTCGTACAACATAATAAACTTGTATATTCACAGCACAATAAACTTGTTATTACACAAATTACACGAAGGCCATGCCTGCACCACATGAAAAACTGGCAGAATCGCTGGAGGTACTCAAAGATCTTCAAAGCGAGAATGGTGGGGCCGCCATTCGCGCAGGGGATATTTCACGCACTCATCGCGAACGTCTTCTGGAGAACGGATTCCTGACAGAAGTGATGAAGGGCTGGTATATTCCCACCAAGCCCAATGAAGCACCGGGAGATAGTACTTCTTGGTATGCTTCTTATTGGCGCTTTTGTGCGGCCTACCTCCACGAACGTTTCAATAAGAATTGGTGTCTGTCGCCAGATCAATCGCTGATTATAATTAGCGGGAACTGGACAGTACCACGACAACTTCTTGTTCGCTCCCCACAGGGAAAGAACAATACTATTTCCCTTCCTTATGACACCTCACTTTATGATCTGAAAGGAGCGCTTCCGGAAACACAATACTTGGAAGACAAGGAAGGCTTGCGCATTTACACAGTAGCTGCTGCCTTGGTAGATTGTTCACCTGGCCTATTTACTAGCAATGCCACCGATGTGCGGACGGCGTTGTTGTTAATCAGAGATCCATCCGAAGTGTTAGTTAAATTATTGGATGGTGGACATACGGCTATAGCCGGACGACTGGCCGGAGCTTTCCGAAACATGGGACGCGACAGGATAGCGCATGAAATTCTAAAAACCATGCAAAGCGCGGGCTACGATGTCCGTGAAAATGACCCCTTCACAGACAGGATTAATATGGGAGGCACCGGCCGGCCGGAATCGCCTTATGTCCATCGTGTGAGAATGATGTGGCAAGCCATGCGGGGGCCGGTCATCGCCCGATTCCCGAAACCGCCCGGCCTGTCCAAAGACAAAGCGCAGTTATTGGCGCACGTTGCAGAAGTATATGTAACAGATGCTTATCACTCTCTATCCATAGAAGGATACCGGGTAACACCTGAGCTTATTGATCGCGTCCGCAGCGGTAACTGGAATCCGGAAGGTGACCCTAAGGATAGCGAACAGCGCAATGCGCTGGCAGCAAGGGGATATTGGCTCACCTATCAAGCCGTTGTTAAAAGTCTTGAAAACATCTTGGGCGGTACCAACCCAGGAACGGTGGTTGACGAAGACCACAGTACCTGGTATCGAGAATTGTTTTCGCCCAGTGTGCTGGTTGGCCTGCTAAAACCAAGCGATTTGGCAGGTTACCGAAACGGCCCGGTATACATACGAAAATCCATGCATGTGCCACTCAACCGCGACGCGGTGCGTGACGCAATGCCTGAATTCTTTGAGTTTTTGAAACAAGAACAAGATGCCGCCGCGAGAGTAGTACTGGGACACTTCGTTTTTGTTTATATCCATCCCTATTTTGATGGTAACGGAAGGATAGGACGTTTCCTGATGAATGCCATGCTGATCGCGGGTGGTTATCCATGGACGGTGGTACCGGTGACATCCCGTAAACAATACATGGACGCCCTGGAGCGTGCGAGCGTTAACCAGGATATTGCTCCGTTCACTGATTTCCTGGCAACCCTTGTGGAGAGTGGAATGAAGGGTGAGCCGCTGCCGGGTATTCCGAAATAAAGGATTTTCAAGGCTGACGATTATTGTAAAATGGAACGATTCGAGATTGTCATCAAGTGAACTATATCGATGTGGAGGCTTACACCGACTGCGTATTTAAATCTATTTATTGCCCTCTTTTATTGAAGCCGCACATATTGACTCGAAATCTTACCATATCTACACTTGCATTGAATTTCTGGGCTATCTCCCGAAGACTTAATCGATCTTTTTTATAATTGCAGAAAAGCGCTACTGAAGGAAGTTGTAAGCAACCTCCAAGCCACTCAGCTTCGCCTTCATGTTCGTTATTAAAATCACGTAAGAAAATACCGTCAGAAAGGGGCTTAAATTCTCCCATTGGATGTCCGAAAATTATGTGTGATAGCTCATGCATAATTGTGCTTTCCTGGCGTGCCAAAGATTGCGAGTTATTAATAATGATAATTGGTTTGCTATTTACATGCAGAGCGACACCAGACCATTCCGAACTATTGTTTTTGGTTAAGCAAGTCAGAGAGTGATAACAAGGGAGTAACAGAAACACCCTAAAACGGCAGTAAAACACTCAATCAGACCTTGACATGAAACTTATAAAAATTGGGAAATTAGGAAGCTATAAAGGTTTAGTTGGGGTGGGTGAGATTTTCCCGATTTCCTAATGCGAAATCGGGAAATTCCCCACCAAGTTAAAGGAAAATTCAATATCGTAAAGTTGTAAATATAATTAAACCAAATATTGTATAGGTTATTACTCAACAGTTCCTAAGAGTAAGGTAGTGGACGTTCGTCAACTCTTGACTTACTTGCCACAAACGTTGAGCAACCTTCTTATTGTTTGAATATTCATCGGCCTCTACTTTTGTAGGATAACCTCTCATTTGTAGGAATCCATCCGGCCCTATAAATTCTCCACCCGCTGCATTTTTATCCAAAGCAGCGTATAAAACAGGGAGCGCTCCCATCTCAGCACGCTGTAAAAAAAGGCTACCTAAAGGCCTGATTAAACTAGGAAAATATTGATCCAGGTTTGTTTTGCTAAGTCCTGGATGAGCTGCTAACGAAAGGATGTTATGGTTAGCAAGAGAAAGCCTACGCTGCAGTTCAAATGCAAACATCAGACAAGCCCGCTTACTTTGTCCGTATGCCTTTTTACGGCTGTAACCCTTTTTCGCATGTAGATCCTCAAATTGAATCTCTGCCCATTTGAATGATAAACTACTCAAGGTAACTACGCGAGCGCCAGAAGTGCCGGTAAGCAACGGTAACAACAAACCAGTAAGTGCAAAATGACCAAGATAGTTAGTAGCCAATTGGTGTTCAAAGCCGTCTTCGGTCACTTTATAGGGAGACATCATGATCCCTGCATTGTTGATGAGCAAATCTAACTTCTGGTAGTGTCGTTGAAAATGATCAGCAAATACTCTTACATCAGCAAGGCTACTCAAATCAAGCATCATAGGCTTGAGTTGAGCAGTGGGGTGGTCGTGAAGCATTTTCTGTTTAGCTTCTTCAGCCTTTTGTATGTCTCGACAGGCCATGATTACCTCAACACCTTTTTTGACCAGTGCAAGGGCGGTTTCGTATCCTATTCCACTATTGGCACCTGTAACTATTGCTACTCTTCCAAGTTGTGATGGTATCTCGTTAATGCTCCATGCGCTCATATTTTGCCGAATGATTTATTGAGTCTTAAAAAAGATTCAATTTATAAAACTTTATACAACTTTATTTCCTGCGGTTTTGACGCTGCATTAAACTCTATCAAACAAGACTCGAACTTAGGCTCACCAAAGGGCTTGAAGTTGTTTCCGAATCCTACAAGTTCTTTTGGGATTCCGAGAAAGTTCATATCTGCTTCTCCATTGTCATTTAAATCCTGATAAACTGAAATTGCATATTTTCCATAGGGAATTTTAAACGAAGCCGTTTGAATTTCTTGTGCGGTGGATAAAAAAATCTTTTTATAAGGGATTTCCAACCAACTTTTTTTACTGGTATAGATTTCCACTACCACTTTTCCTTTGTTCTTCTGGATATTGGAGATTCTAATGTCTAACGATTCCTGCCCGAAAGATTTGGATGTAATGAAAGTGACCGGTATCACTAGAATTATAAAGAGTTTTGTCTGACGCATCATCATTTTTCGTTTTTGTCTGATGACAAGTTATGAATAGTCATTGCTGTGCTAGTAAGAGGAAACTTACTTTTGCTCGGACAAATCTTGCATAATGATATCGCGGTATTCGGTAGGGGTTTGGTTTGTTAATAGCTTAAATAGTCTGCCAAAGTATGAAGGATCAGAGAAGTTGAGTTCGAATGCAACCTGGGAAACATCCTTGGAAAGGTCCATCAACAGTGCCTTGCTATGATAGATCACAACTTCATTGATGTGTTTCTTGGGTGCTTTGTTAGTAATATGTTTAACACACCTGTTCAAGTAATTTTCGGAGACGGAAAGTGCATTAGCATAAAACTTTACATCCCTCCGGTGCATAAAATTTTCATACACCAGTTCCTTGAACCGTATAGCGATTTCTGACTGTCGGTCGGATTTAGAAGAACCAGCAGGCCATTTTTGCGCCAATTTTAACACGACGGCTTTAAGCAACGAAGCTGCAATTTCGATAGAATTTGTAAACTCATTTTGATGCTGTGTCAGTAAGGTACAGCATTGGGCAAGCCATTTCATTTCAACTTTTGAGACAGAATGTTTTGGATTAAAAGTAAAACGATTTAGCAAAGTCTTATCATCAAAAATTTGCGGAAGAAGCAGACTATCTACATAAATAAAGTATCCATCTGTGGAAGAAAGGATTGATTTTATAGCATTCAGATGTCCTTCTCTGATAAACAATACATCATTTGCGTTTAACTTCACAATTTTGTTGTCTACTTGTTGCTCACCACCACCACTTGAAAGGAGCAGAAAAAAATTATAGTCTGTTCTAAATAAAGGAATAGGAGGTTTTATGAAAGAGAATGCGATACTTAACGGATATACTTGAATGGGAGTTCTTTTTCCAACAATGAACTGGGCGAATTTCCCCATGTGTTGTTGAGCAAAGCTTTCGAAGTTTACAATGTCAACATTCTTTTTGTTCATTCCGTCTTAATCCTCGGTTAATCATTGCGCCGAAGAGGTCAGTCTGTCGTTTGACTTAAAGCAATTCTGTTGCCCTCGCTGTCCTCAAATTCTGCTGTAAATCCTAAGTCCCCTTTAGAAGTCTTGGGGTACAAGGTTTTTGTCCACCGGTAGCAGTGGTTTTTCGAAGGATCATCATCTAACTTTTGTCCGTTAGCAAGGCTCATTTTTTCTTTGACACAATTAAATCAAGTGCGAAATTTAGCTCAGTGTCAATACCGTTTACTATATCCTCAATCTTAGGAGTGATATAATAGTCGGGAAAAACACCTCTCCCCTTAACGAAATCAACATAGTGTGCGGTTTTCGTCAGAGGGATTTCGATTTTAATTTTAGTATTTGGCAGTAACAATTGGCAGTAAACAAGAGAAGTATTTCCTTCCATTGTCCCTCCACTTTCTTCTCCAATTAACATGGATCTTTGGTTGGCTTTTAAGAAACTCGAAACCACAGAAGCCATAGATCCTGACGCACCATTTATCAGCGTATACAATTTGCCAGCGTAGTGGTTTTTGTTTGGCTTTTGCTCATTAAGAAGCGGAAGATAGTTATAGTATTCTTTTTTCAGTCTGAACATTCCCGTGTTAGTTCTGTAGACAATTGAATCAACAAAAAATAAGTCTTTTCCATTTTCCAAATAGTCCACAACTGCCGGATATCCCGTGAATTTCTCTTCTGTGAAATCAAAGTGTCTGTATGGTTCGGTTAAAAGATAAGTAAGTAATCTCTCACCAGTTCCGTCTCCCCCCTCATTATTTCGTAAATCCAAGATTAAATGCTTTGTTCCTTTTTGGTTTAACTGTCTGAACAGACTGTCATACAGATTATAAAAATCCTGTTTAAAATCATCTCGGTGATATTTTAAAAACGATGAGATACGTAAATAAGCAATTCCATTTTTCAAAACCTTAAATTCTAAAGGTGCTTTATACACAATCCTTTCACGATAAAATTTATTGTACTCAGTGAAGTCAAGACCAGCTATGGATACTATCTGTTTTTTAGATTTGGCTTCTGGGTGGATAAATTCTATCCTGAATGAATCTGCCTCTTCAATAAAAATTGGATAGTTCAAATCAAAAAGATTTTGATTTTGAGTCATACTGTAGTCTTCAAGATGACGAACGTTAAATGTTTGTATGTAACCGTCAGATGGAATTGTAGGCAATAGTGTATTCAGGATCTCTTCCACTGGATGTCCATTTATGGAAAGAACCTCTGAGCCAATTGGGAGTTTATCTTGTAGATTGAAGTTTTTAAAAATGAATAATCTTCTGTCAATAATTTTCAAAGAAAATGGAAAGTAATGATTTGAGTTCTTTAAAGATTGATAATAGGTTTTTGAAGGGGTCGGGATGATGTGCTCGTCATTAATCCTTGCGCATGTGAGCACAATAATCTTGTAAAATTCAAGCTCTGTCATTGGGAGAGCCAATGATTCAAATTGATCATCTAAATACTTAGTTATGGTTAAACTGTCAGTAAATCGGTATAGGCTGGGATACGTAGTTTCTAATGCTTTTCTAAAAATCAAATAATCTTCGCGAATCGCTTCTTGTGTAAATTTTTTTTCCGCATTTTCCTTTTTGTCTTGACTATTTACTACAAACCATACAGTAAGTAGTAATAATGATAGCATCGGTATTTTCATGGATTATAGATTCAGTTTAATTCTCAAGCTAACTTAATGAAGAGCAAGAGTAACGGGTTTAATCAGTCCCAGTACGGAAATTACGTATTGTCCATCACTTTATTCGATTTTTCGCGGGCGGGAAGAATTGGCTCTTTTGATTGCTTTGGTGTCGTGCGGGAATGTGTGGCAACAAATGTGCCAATGCGGGATGGCCAGTACTCTGTCCGCGCGGCATTGTGCATAACGCTTGTGCATAAGCAGTGGTGGGAATTCGAAGCG
>JANNPM010000001.1:0-7346 GCA_031400145.1 Chryseolinea sp.
CCGGGTCGTATCGTGCTGACGGTGTCGTTATCACCTCTATGCGCTCAATAGAATTGGAGGGAAGCTGGTTCAACATAACTAAAGGATCCGCCTGGATAGCTTTACCATCGAGCAGCAGCGTAAATCCCGCACTCCCCCGAAGGGTAATTTCCCCCTCGCCATTGACAGATAAAGAAGGCAAATTTCTCAAAGCCTCGATTGCATTTCCACCTTGCGCGGACGCAAAAGCTGAGGGTGTATAGATTTGCTTCTCAAGTTCATGGGACGAGCTGGCATTTTTGCCGGTAACGACGATCTCGTCCAGGACATTTCTCCCGGACGTCATTTCTATTGTGCCAAGATCGAAAGTTTCATTCGCCGTCAAGGTTATACCAGAAATTCTCCTGGGCGTGTAGCCCAGAAATTCTACCACCGCATAATAGCTACCGACTGGCAAATTTTCAATTACAAAACTGCCGTCTTCACGCGAAACGTCTCCCCCGGTCAAAGTGCTATCACGGATGTCCCGTATGGAGATGGCACAAAACTCCAATGCATGCTGGTCGGCGCGATCGATTACACGACCCCTGACATCCTGCGATTGAACATGACTCATAACCCCACCCACCAATATTGAGATGAAAATTGCTATACGCATACGACCCTTGCTGAAATCTTATAACTGCGCAGAAATCAACCGGTGGAATTGATTGTCTACAAAACCTATAGACAAATATATAAAACTCCTTTACAGTTCCAAATGATTACAGGAGGCATATTAGTCGCCGGTTTAAAGCTTATACCTCCAAGGCGACCTTCCCGTCAGTGACCCTTTCGACGGGCAAATCAACCTTGTACTTTTTTGAAGACAGGTATGAATACATGGCGGGGATAACAAATAAGGTAAGGATTAAAGAAAAAATCACACCGCCAACAATCACGAGTCCGAGTGGAACACGGCTGCTGGACGCCGCGCCCAGCGATAACGCGAGTGGTAATGATCCCAAGGCCATGGCAAGGCTGGTCATCAGAATGGGACGGAGGCGTAATTTAGAAGCGTTTACAACGGCCTGGACAGGCGCGAAGCCTTGAGCCTGACGCTGGTTCGCAAATTCAACGATAAGAATACCGTTTTTCGTTACCAGTCCTACGAGCATAATTATTCCGATCTGGGAAAAAATATTCAACGACTGCCCGAAAATAAACAGCGCAAGGAAAGCACCCGTAACGGCAAGCGGTACCGTTATCATGATCACCAACGGATCTATAAAGCTTTCGAACTGCGCAGACAGCACGAGATATATGAGCAGCAAGGCCAGGATGAATGCAAATGCGGTATTGCTGGAGCTTTCTGCATAATCCCGTGATGAGCCGCCAAGTGATGTCGTGAAAGAGTCGTCGAGCAATTTGGCAGCAATTTCCTCCATGGCTTTCACTCCATCACCTATTGTTTTACCCGGCGCCAATCCTGCAGAAATAGACGCCGACCTGTAGCGATTATAATGAAACAGCGAAGGGGGAGTAGTGGACTCCTCAATGGATACGACATTATCAATGGATATTAGCTCACCGGAACTGGTCCTGACGTACAAGCTTCGCAGGTCATTCGGATCATCCCTGTGCGATCTGTCTACCTGGCCGATAACCTGGTATTGCTTTCCTTCCTTCATGAAATATCCAAAACGCAGGTTGCTGTATGCTAACCTCAGTGTTTGTGATATATCCTCGACACTGATGCCTAGTTCCGTTGCCTTAAGTCTGTTAATACCTATTCTGAGTTCAGGTTTGTTGAATTTAAGATCGACGTCAGCGCCTTGCAGTACAGGATGCGCGTTGGCAGCATCCAGAAAGACTGGCAGAGCTTCCTTCAATTTCTCAAAGTTATTGTTCTGAATTACGAACTGGACAGGCTGACCCGACCTTCTGTTGGTTGAGATAGTTTGTTCCTGTAACGCGTATGCCCTTCCTTCCGAATACTTTGGCAAATTTCTATTCACCATATGAACGATCTCCTGCTGCGATCTGTCTCGTTCATCAGGATCGTCCAGGAAAACACGCACGAAACCACTGTTTACACCTCCCCCGCTGGTTGTTGACCCGCCGGCAAGCGAATAAATCACCCGGGCCTCGGGGACAGAATCCATCATAAACTTGCTAAGGTCGTCGATATATGTTTCCATAAAATCAAAAGACGTCCCTTCCGGTGCAGTGATCTGCAATCTGAATTGATTTCTGTCCTCCATCGGCGCAAGCTCCGACTGAAGATTAACACCGATAAAATACGAGGATGCAATACAGGCGACAACAATTACAATCGCCATCCAACGATGTCGCATAAACCGCTCAAGCGAACGCTGATACCGGTCTTCCATTCCCGTAAAAAACGGTTCAGTGAAATGGTAAAATCTCGATTTCTTTTTGTGATCCCGTGTGAGCTTTACACTCAATACAGGTGTCAACGTCAGAGAAACAAAGCACGAAATTAATACGGCACCCGCGACAACAAATCCAAACTCGCGGAAAAGCCTGCCCACAAACCCCTGAAGGAAAATTATTGGTAGAAAAACAACGGCCAGGGTAATGGATGTGGCAATTACCGCAAAATATATTTCCTTAGACCCTTCGCGGGCAGCCTGGAACTTGTCCATTCCGCTTTCGAGCTTCTTATAGATATTTTCAGTAACAACAATCCCATCGTCAACGACAAGGCCTGTGGCGAGAACAATGCCGAGCATGGTGAGCACGTTGATGGAAAAACCGCAGAGGTACATAATAAAAAAAGTAGCGATGAGCGACACTGGAATGTCGATCAATGGTCTGATGGCGATGACAAAGTCCCGGAAGAAAAGGTAAACGATGAGCACGACCAGCAAAAAGGAAAGCAGCAACGTTTCCTGCACCTCCCATATCGAGCGCCGGATAAAAACGGTCTGATCCGTAGCAATACTTAACGTGATATCTTTCGGCACTTCTTTCTTGATTCTTTCAAGGCGTTTGTAGAACTCATCAGCGATTTCAACATAGTTTGCCCCAGGTAAAGGAATGAGGCTAACGTTTACCATCGGGTCCAGCATGCCTTTAAGAATTGTCTCCTCATTTTCAGGACCAAGCACGGCTTCACCGACATCCTTTAGCCTAAGGTTTCCTGCGGCTGAAGTCTTTATTCTCACGTTATTGAAATCATCTTCTGTAAAAAGTTTGCCAAACGTACGGACAGTCAACTCCGTAGAAGTTCCTGCGATTTTACCTGAGGGCAGCTCAACATTTTCCTTTAACAATGCCTGCTGTACATCCAAAGGAGTAAGGCCGAAAGCAATCAGCTTATTAGGGTCAAGCCAGATCCGCATGGCATATTTTTTTTCTCCCAGCAGCCTGATGCTCGAAACCCCTGGAATGGTTTGAAAGCGCTCAGCCAGTACGTTGTTTGCATACTCGGTAATTTCAAGCTGGTTTCGCGTATTACTTTGAACTGCCAATGAAATTATATAGTCAGAACCCGCGTCGGCCTTGGAAACTTCAGGAGGGGCGTCAAGATCTTGTGGCAATTGCCTTGTGGCCTGAGATACCTTGTCACGGACATCGTTGGCCGCAGCCTCAAGATCAACCCCCAACTCAAATTCAATATTGATGCTGCTCGCACCCTGAGATGAACTGGAGGAAATACTTTTAATTCCCGCTATGCCATTAATTGACTTTTCGAGCGGTTCCGTAATCTGGGACTCTATAATTTCCGCATTCGCACCGGAGTATGATGTTCTGACGCTGATATTCGGAGGGTCGATTGCCGGGTAATCGCGGATACCGAGGAAGGTAAAGCCGATCACGCCGAATATCACAATGATGATATTCATCACGATTGCCAGTACTGGCCGATTCAGGCTTAATTCCGATATATTCATTTTCGACCCAAGTCATTACAAGGTACCACCGTTTTCAGTACGGCTGTATGTGATCGTTACTTTCCTGATCGTGCCGGTAAACGCAAACGGCACGTTGTATCTGTCCGACACAGTCGATCGCAGATCGCGTCCTACATCGGTTCCTTCTGCACGATTGGCGGCCGTGATAGTTGCAAAACCTTTGGGGACCTGCCGCTCCGCTACCTTGGCCCCATTCACCGACAAAACCTCCGTTGCTACCGCTTTGCCATCCGATGGTCCGTTAAATATATAGTCCAGGCGGATAGCCAGCTTGCCGGCTTTCAATAATTGCTTCGATTCAAGATACGCGACCTGGCCTCCGGCCTTATGTCCAAACTGTACTTTCCCATCTTTGATAAACAATGTAATTCCTGACTGATCCCCACCAACGGCAAACAATACTCCCTCTTCCTTACCTGTAAGCAATTCTGCATCGGCGACAACGCTAAAAGTACGACCGTCATACAGCGGACTATTGACACCCACCAAATGATCTGCCCCGGGAAACAGCGTTACAATTGGCACCTGTCCATAGATCGTTCTGCCTGCAGGCATATCATGCGCGGTGAAATCCTTTAACGGATAGACATTATATTTCCGTGCCTGCTCATCAAAAATCGATTGTAATTCCTTTAATTTTTCCGGATGCCTGGCAGCAAGATCATTACGCTCATTGAAATCGTCATTGAGATTGTAAAGCTCCCATACATCCTTTGTGAAATCAACCTTACTGCCGTCGGTTGCCAGACCCGCTGACTGTGCTTCAACACCTGTCACGAGATCCTCATTCACTTTGTGCCAAACGCTCGCTTTCCATCCATCCTTGTATATTGATCGCGAACCGGCGATCTCATAGTACTGGATGGTATGTCTGGACGAAGCTTCCTTATTGTCAACCGCATAAGCCAGACTCGTTCCCTCAATTGGTTCTTGCTTGTAGCCATTGATGAGCTCAGGAACTTCGCCTTTCACCAGCTCGAGGGTTGTTGGAAGAATATCAATGACGTGTCCATATTGATGCCGGATCCCGCCGTTGTCTTTAATTACCTTTGGATAAGATATAATCAGCGGATTGCGTGTACCACCCTCGGTATTCGCATCGGTCTTCCAGTATCGGAACGGGGTATTGGCCGCCATGGCCCAGCCAATTGGATAATCGAAGTTTGCGGACTCGTCCTGTTTCAGATCGCTCTGTGCTTTCAATATGGCATCAATGCGTGCTTCGCCCTTGAGTTGGTTGCTGCGCTCCGCCACGCCGGTTTGTCCACCGCCTTTACTTGCTCCATTATCTCCCAGGATGAGTACAATTATCGTGTTCTCCAGTTGATCAATTTGTTCAAGGTAATTTACGATCCTTCCTATTTCGTAGTCGGTATAAGAATAGAACGCGGCATACACTTCCATGAAGTGAGCATAAGCGCGCTTCTCCTTATCAGAAAGGGTATCCCAGGCTTTGACCGTCGGGTTTCGCTCAGGAAGCACTGCACTGGCGGGTATCAATCCTTCCTTGCGCTGCCTTTCAATGACGATCTCACGATACTTATCCCAACCCATGTCAAACTTACCTTTGTATCTGGCGATCCACTCTTTTGATACGTGGTGTGGCGAATGCGTGGCGCCCGGGGCGAGGTAGAGAAAAAACGGTTTGCTTGCATTAACAGACTTCTGGTTGGCAATGTAGCGGATGGCCTTGTCGGCTAGAAGCTCGTTGAGGTGTTTGGTATTGGGCTCAATGTCGAGTTTGGTTTGGTCCTCCCACAGTTCCGGATGCCACTGATCCGTGGCGCCAGGGTGAAATCCATAAAAATGATCGAATCCCCGACCAGTAGGCCAACGGTTGAATGGCCCCGCGTAACCGTTTTCTACAACAGGAGTCAGATGCCATTTGCCCAGCGCGAACGTGTTGTATCCATTTTCTCTTAGTATCTCTGCGACCGTTGCCTTTTCAAAGGGCATCCTTGTGTCATAGCCGGGGAAGTCAACGGCAGCCGGCGTTAACAATCCGACGTGAACGGAATGGTGATTTCTTCCTGTCAGTAAAGCCGCGCGCGTGGGTGAGCAGATAGCCGTGGTATGAAAATTTGTGAATCTCAAGCCACGTTTTGCCACTTTGTCGATGTTAGGTGTCTCCACCAATCCACCAAATGCGGTGGTAGCGCCAAATCCAGCATCATCGATCAATACCCATACAACATTCGGTGAACCCGCGGCCGCGTTTTTGTTGTATTCTATCTTGTAAGGTTTTGACTCTCTAAACGTAGGTGCTATCTTACCTTGCCATGGTTGCTGTGGACTATGTTGACTCTTGCTGGTGTTGCAGGCAAGACCGAATAACAGCAGGCAGACGATGAATATTTTACTTCTCATGTGGTGGCTATTGGTGGTTTATCAATTCCCGGGAAAGATAATTCCGCATTAGCAAATTATTGCCCGGCTGCAAGTTTTTTTGGTTTCTTAAATTCAACTGTCACACGATGGAGATTTCCTGTAAATGCAAAAGGAGTAACATATTTGTCGAAAGAGGATCATGCTGTGCAACCGCCGCTGCCGTGACGGCAAAAAGCATTATCGCTAATAGGAACTCTACTTTTTTGCCTGAAGCTGTTTACGCTGTTCCTCAAAACGCTTCGCTGCATACTCAATATCG
This sequence comes from Chryseolinea sp., assembly GCA_031400145.1. Lineage (GTDB taxonomy): Bacteria > Bacteroidota > Bacteroidia > Cytophagales > Cyclobacteriaceae > Chryseolinea. Next base: position 6,547 of record JANNPM010000001.1, read on the forward strand.
ATCAACGGATATATGTTGTACTTCGCGGCTTCACTATCGAAGAGCGCCTTTAACTCGTTCAGCTTTTCAGGATTTTTTTTGGCCAGATTATTCAACTCATTAAAATCATCGTTAAGGTTATACAACTCCCAGGTATCCTTATCGGGATCTCCATCAATCGCTGGCTTGGGTTCGCCCGCATAGGTGAATAATTCCAAAGAATTAGGATGATGCGCCGCCGAAGCTTTCCACCCGTCCTTGTATATCGCGCGATTACCAAAGATGGTATAATACTGTTGCGTGTGCCTTGAGGCTTCCGTTTTCCCTTTCACCGAATACAGCAGGCTTGTTCCATGTAATGGTTCCTGATTTATGCCACCCAAAGATTCTGGTTGTTTTATTCCAGCGATCTCAAGTACCGTAGGATACAGATCGATAAGATGAGCATACTGATTTCTTATTCCGCCTTTTTCAGCACCACCCTTGGGATAGTGTACAATTAGCGGATTGTGCGTCCCTCCTTCTGCGTTGGCATCACTCTTCCAGAGACGGAAAGGCGTATTGGTAGCCTGCGCCCATCCAAGAGGATAATTGGCAACTGTAGCGACATCTTTCCCGCCAATCTTATCATACTCTCCAAGAATGAACTTCTTATACTCCTCTCGGGTAATATTGTCGGTGCCGAAGCGAATGGATTTAGTGGTCACACCATACTCCAAGCCTTCTTTACTTCCACCATTATCGCCAATCATTACAAAAACCGCTGTATTATCAAATTGCCCGGATTGCTTCAAGTGGTTAAACAATCGACCAATTTCATA